>CAXTUE010000190.1:3501-8444 GCA_964247355.1 uncultured Ktedonobacteraceae bacterium
ATAAGTGATCGTAACGTGTAAAACGTACACCCACTTTCTTTATAATTCCCCTAATGCGGCTGGGGTAATTATCAAGGCAGTGGGTGTCCGTTTTCCAAAGTAATTCAACATGCATTATTGATGTTCCAATATCAAACTTCTTGCTTAAGCATTGTCTCAACCACTCTCGCCACATGCTTGATTCCCTCACGCATTTCTTGCTCATTGATCCCAGCATAGCCGAAAAGTAGCCCTGGTCGCTCTAGTTTTTGTTCGCTAAAGTTGGAAAGTGCTTGAAGCTCTACCCCTTGTTGGGCGACTCGCAGCGAAACGAGACGATCATCCAGAGTTTGAGGAAGCCAGCCGATAAGGTGCATTCCCGCCTCATGTTCTTCCAGTTCAATTGCGCCATGGAGTTCCTGCCGCACCAACTCAAGGAGTATCTGTTGGCGCTGGGCGTACAGGGTCCGCATCCGTCGGATATGACGGGAAAAATGGCCCTCCACGATAAAATCAGCCACGATAGCCTGCTCTAACGTAGGCGCGGAACGTCCACATAATGCTTGCATAGCCAGGAAGGGTTCCACTACCTCCGGTGGGACTACCAGATAGCCTAATCGTAGTGCAGGAAAAAGCACCTTGCTAAATGACCCCATGTAGATAACTTGCCCCTGTGTATCCAGACCTTGCAGAGAGGCAAGGGGATGTCCACGATAGCGAAACTCGCTATCATAATCATCCTCCAGTATCCACACTCCGACTTGCTGTGCCCAATCTAACAAAGCCAGTCGGCGTGCCAAGCTCATAGTGATGCCTAAGGGATATTGGTGTGATGGAGTGACATAGGCCATATGTGCCTTCTCGCTTAGCCTTTTGCCAGCCTCTACGTTGAGACCTTCAGAATCGAGCGGAACCGATGTTACCATTGCGCCAGCTGCCAGCAGAATTCCACGTGCCCGAAGATAGCCGGGGTCTTCTACCCAGACAACATCGCCTTCTTCGAGAAGTGTCCGAGCCGTTACATCGATGGCTTGCTGTATTCCTGAAACGATCAGCACTTGCTCAGGCTGACAACGTACTCCACGCGAGGCGGTCAAGTACTGGGCAATTGCGTCGCGTAAGGGGCGGTATCCCCCTGGATCACCATAGTTGAGCAATTCAGACGGAGGGTTTTGGTGATGTCGTGTCGCTAGCTTAGACCATACCTCGAATGGAAATGCGTCCAGAGCGGGCAATCCAGGCTGAAAAGCTTTAGCTAGTGACGCGTGGGAATGGAGAATCGACGGGGAATGCATGACGCGTTGAACACGCTGCGATAATCGAGGATGTTTCTCCTTCTCCCTAATGGCGGTCTTTGGGACAGGCACATGCAGCATCTCTTCTGGTAATGTCGAGGCTACAAATGTGCCTGCTCCTACACGGGTTTCAAGATACCCTTCGGCAAGAAGTTGCTCGAAGGCTGTAATGACGGTTGTGCGCGATATAGCGAGTTCAGTTGCCAACACACGTGTAGGGGGCAACTGTGTTCCTATACTCAACTGTCCACCTAGAATAGCCCTTCTAAAACTATGGTAGAGCTGTAGGTAAAGTGGCTCTTCCCTGTTGTGATCAAGTTGCAAGAGGTAGGACCAAGTAGCAGTTGGTTGTTTACTCATGTATTCGCATTTCTGATATCGAGGAAATAATTGGTATGCTTACTATAGCAGTTATTGGTTCTTGTAACAAGACCAATATGCAGCTACAATCAGGGCTAACAGTACTGCTTTTTCTCAAAAAAGCATTTGCTCAATCGATTAGCCCATAAAAGGATAACTAGCTATGCCAAAGGATTACACCAGTTTGCCACGTACTCATGCACGTCGTAGTGATCGTGCGGTAAGCGATGACGCATGGATTAAAGCGCTTTTAGCACGTGCCCCGATTGGGATACTTGCGACTATTCATGATGGTCAACCGTTTTTGAACAGCAACCTGTTCGTCTACAATGAGGCGGAGCATGCCATCTATATGCACACTGCACGATTAGGGCGTACACGTGCAAATATTGATAGTGCTGAGAAGGTGTGTTTTACGGTGTACGAAATGGGCCGTCTCCTTCCAGCAAAAACTGCTTTAGAGTTCAGTGTTGAGTATGCTAGCGTTGTGATCTTTGGCAGTGCTACTCGTATCAATGATCAGACACAGGCTACTAATGCGCTGCACCTGTTACTTGATAAATATGCTCCGCACTTGCAACGGGGTAAGGATTACCAAGGTGTGGTGCCAGAGGAACTTAAGCGCACGAGTGTGTATCGCATCACGATTGAGGAGTGGAGTGGGAAGAAAAAGGAAGTGGCAGAGGATTTTCCTGGAGCGTATTCCTATGTTTCCTGATATATTCTATTAGAAGAGAGCGTGTGGGTAAATACTCACACGCTCTTGGTTTTAAAGCAATTGGAGCTACCTACTCAACAGGAACGGTTTCCGGTTTCACTTTGCGAAAGGCGTAGGCGAACAGAAGCAGGACGGGCGAGAGGAGCATTCCTACCGCAACCATTGCGGTCCGAAGCGAGAGGAGGGTAGCGATATAGCCAATTGGTGGTCCACCGACGATTTGTCCCAACGCGTCAACCTGTCCACGCATCGAGATGACTGTTGCACGTACCTTCGCGTCAATGTTTTGTGTGAGCCATGTGGTGTAGAGCGGTTCGTTTACACTGCGCGAAACACCGAAGCTGAGATAGGCCGCAACCGCGAGAAAGAAGTTCCCTGCGAGTGCAAAGACGAGAATGCACAACACACTCAGGGCATTGACGACGAACAAGAGACGCGTGATAACACGCTGATTGTTTATGTTCGTGAAGCGGCGCACAAGTTCGGCAAGGATACCAGTCGGCATCTGACACAAAGGCGACGATCTCTAACGCGGTGCCAACAAGGACAAGTTGTAGTGGACTAAGTTTCGCGACCTCTAATTGATAGACGAGGTTGACGGTAAAAATCAAGGCAAAGAACAGAGAGCTTGCCCCTGAATAGATCAGGTAAACGATTGATGCGCTAAAGCTCCTTCTGAGAGTAGACATAGATTACACGCTCCTGGAGATTTGAAGCGGTGATGGTTACGTAGACCAGCACCACCCTGTACAGTGATAATTTCTGGATAGCGGTAATCTATTAACATGCTACACCTCTCTTTCTCTCTAGGAATGATCATCTTCGATACGTCTGTTTTCGTGACGAGCATAGAATAACATAGTGTGAGTGACATGAAAAGGGTTAAATGTCCTGGACGTATCATTAAGAATACGCTAGATACCACTATTTTTGGTTGTACAATGTACTGGAAACGAGAAATGTACTCCTATGCCAGCTTCATAGAAAGGATATATCAATTGGCTTCGACGACACGTGTTACGGTATGGAACGAATACCGTCATGAACGGACGGATAAAGAGGTTGCGGAAATTTATCCAGATGGAATACAAACAGTCATCGCAAAGGCTCTCAACGATGTAGGATTTCAGGTGCGTACTGCGACATTGGATGAGCCTGAACATGGTTTAGCCGAGCCTATTCTGGACGCGACAGATGTACTCGTCTGGTGGGGACATATGGCTCATGGTGAGGTGAGCGACGCAGTGGTAGAACGCGTACATAAACGCGTGTTGGATGGCATGGGACTGATTGTCTTGCATTCCGGCCACTTCTCGAAGATTTTCAAACGCTTGATGGGAACAACATGCGATCTTAAGTGGCGCGAGGGCAACGATCACGAGCGTTTGTGGGTTGTTGCGCCAGGGCATCCAATTACCGAGGGTTTAGGCGAGTATATCGAACTTGAACATGAAGAGATGTATGGCGAACATTTCGATGTGCCACCGCCTGAAACGCTGGTTTTCGTAAGCTGGTTTAGTGGCGGCGAGGTTTTTCGTAGTGGCGCATGTTATACACGAGGGCAAGGCAAGATTTTCTACTTCCGGCCAGGTCATGAAAGACATCCAACGTACTACAATCCAGATGTGCAACGCGTTATCGCAAACGCGGTTCGTTGGGCGACACCGACACAGGGAGCGGAACGCATTTTTGGAAATAGACCTTCATTGGAAGGGTAGTAGGTTCCAGTGTTACATAACGGTATTTGATAGAAACTCCGAAACGGAGTTTCTATCAAATATCGTTATGTAAGGAAAGCTCAAAGGCATGATGGACGAAGAAAATGTACTTAGTGGCGGCAACATGACGGAGGTTGTACGCATCGGGAACACTGTTCATCGTGTCATGGGGTCATGGAGTCCAACCATACACACTTTGTTACACTATCTTGAGCAGCAACAATTTAAGGGTGCGCCACGGGTACTAGGCATTGACGATAAAGGACGGGAAATACTTTCCTTCATCGAGGGAGAGTTAGGCAAATATCCTCTTCCTTCCTACATGTGGTCTGATAAGGTACTTGAGCAGGCAGCACATTTCCTTCGTCAGTTTCATGATCTTACAGCAAAGTATGTGCCTCCTGATAACGCAATCTGGCAAATTACGTATCCAGATGCGAAAAGGCACGAGGTTATTTGTCATAATGACTTTGCCCCATATAACATGGTTTTTGTAAATCAGCGTCCAGAAGCACTGATTGATTTTGATACCGCAGGTCCAGGGCCGAGAGTATGGGACCTTGCATACGCAGCATATTGTTTTGTTCCCCTCATTCATTTCGACGATGTAACGCTACAGCAACTAGGTTTGACCGATCCTCGAATGCAAGCGAGGCGTCTCCTGCTCTTCTGCGAAAGTTATGGTATGGTACAGCCACTAGAAGTACTTGATATGGTCAAGCCGCGTCTACAAGCTCTATGTACACTTATAGCAGATGCAGCGAAGGGAGGAAACAAAGCGTTTCAAAAGCAAATTGAAGAGGGCTATCTTGCAATGTACCGGCGTGAATTGCTAGCCTATGAATGGTATTATCCACGATTGCAACGAAACAT
>CAXTUE010000191.1:0-8444 GCA_964247355.1 uncultured Ktedonobacteraceae bacterium
TCTCCAAACAGGATGCCATCAAGCGCGTCGAGCCAAATCACGTCTATCAACTTCTGCTGCCACGCTTCGATGAGGCCGAGAAGAAAAAAGCTGAAAAAGAGGGGCGTTTGCTGGCAAAGGGTCTGAATGCTTCTCCTGGTGCTGCTTCTGGTAAGGCCATCTTCGATGCTGACCGAGCCGAGGAATTGGGCAAAGCTGGCACATCTGTGGTGCTGGTCCGTCCTGAGACTAGCCCGGATGACGTACACGGTATGCTCGTGGCGAAGGGCATTCTTACCGCTCGTGGCGGCGCGACAAGCCACGCGGCTGTCGTGGCGCGTGGTCTGGGGCTACCCTGTGTCGCGGGTACTGAGGGTATTCGCGTCAGCGAGGCCGAGCATCTCTTCCGTGTTGTTGGTTCCAATACAGTGCTCAAAGAAGGCGATGATATCTCTATCGACGGTGCCACGGGCGAGGTCTTCGCGGGCATCATCAAGACCGTCGAGGCCGACTATGACAAAGAGGAAGATTTAAAGACGTTGCTCACGTGGGCCGATGCAGAGCGCAGGCTTGGTGTGTGGGCCAACGCAGACTATCCCCGCGATGCCGAACGCGCTATCAAATATGGTGCCGAGGGCATCGGCCTCTGTCGCACCGAGCATATGTTCATGGAGACAGAGCGTCTTCCAATTGTTCAGAAAATGATTTTGTCTGAGACAACGCAGGAGCGTCAGGCCGCGCTTGACCAGTTGTTGCCATTCCAGCGTAGCGATTTCAAGGGTATCTTCGAGTCGATGGTCAATCCAAAGACTGGCGAGGGCTATCCAGTTGTCATTCGCTTGATCGACCCACCGCTACACGAGTTCTTGCCCTCATATGAGGAACTGCTGGTCGAGGTGACACGCCTTGAGACAAAGGGCGACAATCCACAAGAACTGGCGGAGAAGCGCAAGATGTTAGAAGCCGTCGGCAACATGCGCGAGATGAACCCGATGCTCGGTTTACGCGGCTGTCGTCTCGGCTTGCTCTTCCCTGAGATCAACGTGATGCAGACGCGGGCCATTCTTGAGGCGGCACGCGAACTGGCCCAGGAAGGCAAGAAGATTTCACCGAAGATCATGATTCCACTGGTTGGACATGTCAACGAGTTGAAGGAGGTTCGTCGCCAACTTGAGGCGGTGGCTCACGAGATTGCTGGCGAGGTTGGTGGTGCTATCGAGTACAAGTTTGGTACCATGATTGAGTTGCCTCGTGCAGCCCTAACCGCCGATCAAATCGCGCCTGTCGCCGATTTCTTCAGCTTTGGTACGAACGACCTGACACAAACCACCTTTGGCATTAGCCGCGATGATGCCGAGGGCAAATTCTTGCTGCGCTACGTCGATGGTCTCGACGAACCCGGCTTGAAGGACAAGGTCAAAATCCTGAAAACCAACCCGTTCCAGACGCTTGACCGCGAAGGCGTGGGGCAATTGGTACGTATGGCCGTTGAGAAGGGTCGTGCCGCAAATGCACACATTGAACTCGGTATCTGTGGCGAACATGGTGGCGATCCCGATAGCGTGGAGTTCTTCCATATGATCGGCCTCGACTACGTAAGCTGCTCGCCGTTCCGTGTACCTGTTGCTCGCTTAGCCGCCGCGCAAGCCTCGCTAACGACGCAGGAGCGAGACCGCTAGAAAAATGTCATGTAAACAAGGTACCGATGTTAGAGTCGTCCTCTAACATCGGTACCTTGTTTACATGACATTTTTTTACATGGCACTTTCATTTGGAAGCAGCACGATTTTTCCTTCGACTTGAGAGGTTTCTAGTAGCTCATGTGCGTAAGCAACTTGTTCAAGTGGAAGGCGTTGCGCGATCCCGGGTTTAATTTTACTCTCAGCAAGCAATCCTAGGAGTATTGTTAAGTCTTCGTGCAACCAATTGGGGTGTTGCCCAATTTGATAAAGACTTGCGCGTTTGCCGTTGGGCAAAAAGGACCACCACTGTAGTAATGCTACCATTGTGAGAGATTGGGCAAGAAATGTTGCCATATTTCCTCTTTGAGCGACGACCGAGGAAAGTCCATAGGCAACCAACCTTCCCCCTTTTCGCAGTGTTTTAAATGACTGGCGAAGATGAGCACCACCAATAGGGTCAAAGACTGCATCAACTCCATCGCCTGTGAGCGTCTTGATACGCTTCACAAAATCTTCTGCCTTGTAATCTATCGGTATGGCTCCGTACTGCTCAAGCAACTGATGTTTCCCACGAGAGGCCGTGCCATACATTTGTACACCAGCTAATTGACCGAGTTGGAGGAGAGCTGTTCCAACACCACCAGCAGCACCATGAATTAAAACGCGCTCTCCTGGCTTGACCTGTGCGACACGATGAAGCATTTGGTAGGCGGTGATGTAGTTCAGGACAAGGCTCGTTGCCTCTGCTGGGTCTATTCCTTCAGGAACTGCAACAAGGCTTTTTTCATCCAGACAGACATACTGTGCATTGCCATGATAGACAGTGAGTGCCACAACACGCTGCCCAATGCGAAACTTCGATGCTCTTGGACCTTGTTTGTCTATCGTTCCACAAATGTCATATCCTGGTGTAAAGGGCATCTTTGGCATACCGACATAGGTTCCATGCCGCATCATCACATCTGCGAATGCGACACCGCTTGCCAGAACTTTGATCCGCACCTGATCCTTCGTTGGCTCTGGTATATTGGCCTCGACGACGTGGAGTGCCTCCTGTGGTTTTCCTTTTTGTGTGAGAAGAGCTTGTTTCACCTGTTTTTTCTTTCTTGTTACCGCACAGGGCTACCTGTCAACTGATTAATATCGACAGCTTCGGCCATCAGTCGATAGCCCTCATCATTAGGATGTATGCCATCACCTGAGTCATACACTGGATTAAGCACAGCTTCATTTTGTGGTGAACGTAAAGGGGTAGCAAAATCAAAGATTGCGTCAAACCATTGACTTCCTTGCTCTCGTATCCACATATTCACTTTCTGTCGCTGTACCACTTGTTCGGTGGAGTATCCCCCTGGTAATATCGTCGTGGCAAAGATTTTCTGATAGCGAGTTCGTGCCTGCTTCACAAGCTGTTGAAAGCTATCAATCAATGTGTCTGCTGAAACGCCGAGGCGTAGGTCATTCGATCCAATATGTACAATCAGATCGGTTGCTCCTGGTTGTGTCATGACATCCCATGCGAGACGCTGAATTCCTGCCTCTCCAAAAAGCAGACGTGGCATTCCTGTTCCCATGAGTTGAGGCACTTCTGAGGTAGTGAGCTGATTGCCACCAATACCTGCATTTAGGACCGACATGACGCGTGTCCCACGAGCTTAAGTTATGCGTCGATCTAGATAATCGGGGCAGCGTCTGTTCGCATTCAGAGTTGAGCCAAAGCCATCTGTCGTGGAAGAGCCGAAAGCTACGACGGCATTAAGTGGAGAGGTTGGTAAGACATCAACACCTGTAATAAGATACCAGGAGGTGGTCATGAGCGGATAGACAAGAAAGGCTGCTTCGGCAGGTGCAGCAGTATAATTGCCTACCCCTGTCACATACGACGTTTGCTGAGCACCAACATGTCCAGTTGTGCTTTCTCCTTGCTCAAGAAAAAAGGTAATTGCAAGATTCGTAAATGCCTCGACCTGCAAGGCAACCGGACCGCTAGTTATCTCTTGCCCATGCTACAATGTCACCTCCTCTTGCCCCTCAAACTGCACATCCTTAGAGCCAGCACGTACAACTGGACCGCTTAGAACTTGTCCCACGGAAATCGAGCGAAGCGTGACTAGTGCATTTCCATAACGGTTTGAGAGGTGCAAACGGATGTGTTCGCCTCCGGCATGCAACTGAACGATTTGCCGTAAGGTGCGCCCACTCAGACTTGCTTGAATCGTCTGGGTAGGCGCGGCGTACCATGCTCCTACCCACTTTGACTGGGAAGCAGAATTGGAGTATTCCATAAGTATGTTACTCAACTTTCTTACATTTATGGCATGACACTTCATTTCAAGAAGAGATTGCTCTTTCCTGCGAACATAGATATACTACACTTAATGACAGTATAGTCATTACTGAACAGAGTGTTCATCTAGTGTGACTGTCTTATTGTACTGGACTCTTCTGCTTGAGGGCAAGCAAAAATGAGCGTAGCGGAGTTATCGAACACAAGGAGTCTATATGTTCACTACTGAACAGGAATATAGAATATGAATGGAAACCGTTTGCTGGACCGTCGTATCCAACGCACTCGTCCACTGCTCCAGGAGGCGCTTTTTTACTTGATTAGCGAACGTGGCTATGAGCGCATCACGATTGCCGATATTACAGAGCGAGCTAATTTGGGGCGCACCACGTTTTACCTGCACTATCGTGACAAGGAAGAACTGCTACAGGAAAGCATCAAGGCACTCCTGCACGACTTGCATCTGGATGTGGAGCTTGATATGGAAGAGTCTTGTACCCTTCATATGGTGAGCACCCGTATTTTCCAGCATGTAGCGCGACGGCGGCAGTTGTATCAAGCGATGCTCAAAGAGGCCGGACCGACTCGAACGCTCGAAGACGTGATGCGGACCTATTTCACCGAACTATGTCAACGGTTTCTGCCGAAAAGCTCGTTGAAAGTAGGAAGTGCATCATCGGTAAGTAGCGAGATACTCGCGGTTCATGCGGCGGGGTCACTGCTTGGCTTACTCTCCTGGTGGCTCAAGCAAGATGTCTCATCCTCTGCTGAGGAGATGGGAGCGATGTACTGTCAATTGATGGCGAATGTAAGTAACTGATTTTACACACAATACTTTTGAAGGGATATAGAATATGAACATCGAACGCATCCAACAGGCGTTGCAGGACGAGCATATAGATGGCTGGCTGTTCTATGATTTTCGTAAATCAAACCCTATTGCCTATCAGGTGCTGGAATTGCCACGTCACGAGATGTATACACGGCGTTGGTTCTATTTTGTGCCAGCGCAAGGGACACCGACCGCGATAATCAGTGCCGTCGAGTCGCATGTATTAAGTTCAGTAACTGGTGCGCGGCTCGTGTTTCGTACATGGGAAGAGATGCAGCAGCACGTACGAAGCCTGTTGCGACCAGGAATGCGGGTCGCGATGGAATACTCGCCCATGAACGCCATTCCATATATCTCGCGTGTAGATGCTGGCACCGTAGAATTAATCCGCTCATTTGGAGTCGAGGTCGTCAGTTCCGCGAACCTCTCGCAGCGCTTTGTAGCGCAATTAACCGGGGAGCAGATCGAGAGCCACCGTGAAGCGGGTCGCCGTCTTATCGCTGCGAAGGATCAGTTATTCACAGAGCTTACGCACGACTTGCATATCAGTACAGAGCTTGACGAGTTTATGGTGCAGCAACGCTTTGTGATGCTTATTCAACAGGCAGGGCTGGTAGCACCCAAACCGCCAATCGTCGCGGTAAATGCACATGCTGGCAATCCGCATTATGCGCCAACTGAACAACAACACGCGCCAATTCAGCGCGGCGACCTGATTCTATTCGACTTCTGGGCAAAATTGCCGCAGGACGGTGCAATCTTCGCCGACTATACATGGATGGCATTCGCAGGAACACGCGACGAAATTCCGCGAAAGCAGCGTGAAGTATTTGAGATCGTACGTCGCGCTCGCGATACAGGCATTGCCTTTGTAAGAGAGCGTTTAGCGGCAGGCGAGCGTGTAGAGGGTCGACAGGTTGATGATGTGACACGCACGGTTATCGCAAAAGCAGGCTATGGCGACTACTTTGTGCATCGCACGGGCCATAACATCGGTATCGTCGATCATGGGAACGGTGCTAACATAGATAATTTCGAGACGCAGGATGAACGTATGCTACTGGTAAATACCTGTTGCTCTATCGAGCCGGGCATCTATCTCCCCGAATTTGGCGTACGAAGCGAGATTGATTTGCTAATACACGCGAGCGATGCGGAGGTGACGGGCGTTCCGGCACAAGAAGAGATTGTTGCGTTGATGCAATAACGGCAAGAGAGCCACTATTTCACACATGTGCGAGATAGTGGCTCTCTTGCCGTTATTGCATCAACGTATCTCGCCTACTTCCCTGAGGGCAATGCACCGAGTTGTTGGAGCAAACCTAATGCATCATAGCTTACCCATGCCTCGGCGATTTTGCCGTTGGCGATGCGATGGATACACACGTTTTCGATGTGTACGGGCTTACCCGTTGGCGGAATGCCCTGGAAGTCTTTCTCTTGCTTTCCAGTGAACGTCCAGCGCGAGACTACTCTATCCTCCTCTGCGAAAAGGTCCTCTACCGTAGCATGGAACGGCACAAACGTAGAGACAAAGGTTTCATTTACCTGTTTATAAACTGTTAGCCCACCCTGTTGCCATTCAGGTGGAAACGCAGGATCGTGATGTTGATAGTCCGAGGCGAACAACTCGTCCATAAGTGAGAGGTTTCCCTGATTGATAGCCTCTTCATAAAAGCGACGGACGATAGCCTTGTTTTGTTCGGTTGACATGTCTTGTTCTCCTTATGCATCTTCCCATGGTTTGAGAATTATTTTTCCAGTCACGCTTCTAGCTTCGATCATCTTGTGTGCATCCGCTGCTCTGGACAATGGTAGCGTCTGAATTGCTGGCACCTTTATTTGACCGGAGGCTACTAAACCGATCAGGTCTTGCAGAGCCTTTCCTGCGACTTCGGGTCGCATTCCAAACCAGAGGCCTAGATTGAAGACGTGAATAGACTGGTTATATGCTGGACTATAGAAGAATTTAATGAGCGTTTCCTGATTAAGTTGTAGTGGCTGCAAACTTGCCATTCCGTACACGACTGTGCGACCAAATGGCGCGAGGCTGTTTAGGGTTTGTGCGAAGACATGACCACCATTCATCTCAAGCGCAATTTCAACACCCCGACTACTCGTAAGCTCGCGTACAGCGTCAGGCCAATGAGACTGCGTGTAGTCCACAACGGAATCAGCACCTGCGGCAAGGGCAGCATCTCGCTTCTCTAACGAACTAACAGCCGCTATCACAGTTCCAGCGCCAAGCAATTTGGCTATCTGTATTGCGTAGCTGCCCACACCTCCTCCGGCACCAGGAATGAGAATGCTTTCGCCGGACTGTAGATGAGCTACCTCTCTCACTAGCAGCATAGCGGTTACACCTGCCACTATGAGCGCGGAAGCTTCATCTCCACTCAAACTGGATGGAATGGAAATGACTTGAGCCGCGTGTGCCAGAGCGTACTGCGCATAACCTGTCTCGCCACCATCGCCTGCCAGAGCAAATACACGCGTACCGACCGGAAGGTGCTCTACACCTACGCCAAGCTCCTCGACCACACCTGCAATCTCGCCTCCTGGAATAAAGGGCAGAGGCGTCGGGAATGGATAGGGTGTATTGCTACGCCGCATGATGTCGGAGTAGTTCACTGCTGCCGACTCGACTTTGATTAAGACCTGCCCAGGACCTGGTTTCGGATTGGGTAAATCGCTATAGCGCAGGACATCGGCAGCACCGTAATTTTGCATTTGAATAGCTTTCATGGATACTCCTTTTTTTGTTAAGAAATATGTGATTCTTGCACAACAACATCATGTACCTAGTATATCTTACATGCTTGCAAAATGCAAGCATGTAAAAACATATTAAAAGCTTATAGAAAAAATGAGCAAGTGATGGTATACTAAGAAGTATGGGAGAACATAGTAATCATAGCTATCATCAATATTGCGCTGTTGCTCACGCGCTTGATCTTGTTGGAGATCGTTGGTCGTTGCTCATTCTGCGGAATTTACTGATGGGTCCAAAGCGCTTTGTGGATTTACAAACAGGATTGCCTGGACTAGGGACCAATATTCTTACAGCACGGCTCAAAGTGCTTGAGCAGAGTGGAGTAGTCCAGCGCCGTTTCTTGCCTCCACCAGCAGCATCAACGGTCTATGAGTTGACCGAGTATGGTCATCAGATCGAGGGACCTCTTACTGCACTAGCGCGCTGGGGAGCGCAGACGCTGGGACTATGGACGCCGGATATGGTCATCAAACCGGAGGCGGTTATGATGGCAATACACGGCTTTTTTAGAGGGGAGCAGCGGCAGTATAAACAAGCAACCTACGAAATTCGTTGCGAAGACGAACAGTATCATGATGTGTTTACTATTCATGTAAGCGGAAACACGGTGGACGTAGAACAGGGTGTGATGGTTGCTTCTGATATCGTGATGCATTTGAACGTCGAAACGCTTTACGCTCTTTCTGCAAGACAGATGACGCTGAATGCGGCTCTGGCAAGTGGTGCCGTTTTATTTGAAGGAGATGCACAAGCTATTACGGATTTTATAAATCAGATGATGGAGGAATGACAGACGGGATATCCGATAAATCGGTTTTTGGACGCGATAACGCAGATTGAAAAATTACTTTGGAATACAACGGACGCCTACAAAGGGACTAACCCTATCAT
>CAXTUE010000192.1:0-8426 GCA_964247355.1 uncultured Ktedonobacteraceae bacterium
ATCTAGTTCCTGCTTTGCTGTAGTAAAAATGATACGGGAAATTATTTGTTCGCTTCCTTCAACATATGCCTTTTTACTCTTTGCCTCATTAAATTGTCGAAAGTCTCGTGCCTTGTTCCAAGTAGCATGCCGAATGCAGATAGTTGGCAAATGGTCTTTCTCTTCCTCCTCCATATATCCTGGTTGATACACACCCAAAAACTCGCTGTGTGTACTCCAATCTAAGTAAACACTCATACGCTCCTCGAAAACAACAGGGATGGTATTGAATTCCGCGCTAATTAAAGTAACATCGAGCATTTTAGCTTTCGCAAGAGCTTTTACTGCAAAGCTTGCTCTTGGTACCTTCGTACGACTTTGTACGAGTTGTGCAGGTATCTCATTCGATGTTTTTTCCCAGGGGATATTTTTCAAGTAAGTATCTCCTATGCTTTCTAGCAAAACTATCATTGTGCAAAATGCCGCTTTGACTTTCGATATCACTTGTACCAAGACAAGTTACCGAGCCATATAGCCGTGGATTGAGGAGCTTTTTTGCGTAGAGCAAATAGATTACCATCACGATCCACATATATGTCATAGTCAGAACCTTTACCAAGATGATTTTTTACCTCATGAGGATCAACACCATGCTGCTTGAGCCATTTGTCATCTCTCAGCTTTAACGAACCAGAAGGTGTTGGCTCTTCAGTATTTTGGCCCGATGTATCGTCCCCTTCAGTATTTCCAGATCCCCCGCCATCGTCGTTCGCATTGAAGTTGCCCAGTGGGTCAACGATACCGCTTTCGGGTTCGCTACAGGTACCAACCTGGGGCGTGAGGGCCTCTAGTTGTGTACTACTATTGGCGGCCATCATCGCGATTGCAAGCTCTGCTGCTTGCATGGCCTGCATCGAACTCTGATAGAAGCCGGGGTTTTGTTCCTGGACGTAGGGTACACTTTGAATGGCTTGACCTGTCGCAATCGCTGACGTGTTGTCTTCTATTGTCTGTGCCAGTGCTGTTAGTGATAGGGCCGCTTGTGCTAAAGTGTTTGCGGCAATCAAGGTGTCCTGATGATATTGGCTCCATGCGCCGAGAAACGCTGTGCTACCCTTACCAGCCCATTGACTTGTCCCTGTTGTGAGGTCCTGGGCAATGGCATCGAGACGGCTGGTTTGCTGCCCTAACGAGTTGACAGTGTTCGTAAAGCGTGTGGCGGTCTGTCGCATTTGCCCTGCGACTGCTTCTAGCTCTCCCGCATTGTCCATACTACACCTCCTTACTATACAGTACTATACCTCTCATCGGAGATGGCTCTGTTTATGGTTCAAGGTTATCAATGCCAAAGCCGCCCTCGGTCGGAAGCGTGGAGGGAGAACTGTCGAGGCCAGGATTGATCACAATAGGAGGGTAGTTGATGCCTGGATTTGGTTTGACAACGGGCGGCGGATTAGCACCTGGACCTGGGTTGATGATGGGTGGACCGTTGAGACCCGGAATAGTAGATGGAGGAGTAAAACCAGGAATAAGGGGAATATTCGGCATAGTATTCCCTGTCTGCTTCATTAAGTTACTGCTCCACTGGTCAGCGATCACGTAGTCGCCCGCCGCCTCTTCCAATGTGATGCCGACTCTGCCTAACGCTGTCGAGAGGCAGAGCATGGAGATGCGCCATCGTTCATAGAAATTCTCCAATGCTTGGGTGTAGCGCGTAAGAGCAGACAGCAGCAGCATGTCCGCGATAAGTTGTTGCGTGGTTTGATTGAGGCTAAGCAACATATCTGCCGTGTCTTGTGATGCCTTATGAAATTGAGGTGCGGTATCTCTCAGACGTTGAGGTGTTACGTCAAGAGACTCATTTGAGCCTCCACCATCAGGAAGTCTTACCATAAGAGGGTATACCTTTCTATCATTCGCTACATTGTGTTACAGGTCTGCATGATCGATTAGTATGTCCTTTACCAGAATAAAGAATATGTACTTGTTTTGTCAACAAATTAGCTTATTTTAGGTGTAAAAGTGGGAAAAGTGAAATGAAATGAACTTTTATATGCGTGGACGCCTTGAACTTCTCTTGACAAAGAAAAACTGACCCATCGCGTTATCTACACAGTACTGCATCAGAGGTCAAGGCGAGCAACATCATCCCAATACACAGCACAACAACCCCATCCCATCCTGCCCATAGGAAGGCAAAGCCGGGGACAACGGCTCCGATGCTGCCGCCGAAGTAGTAGAGCGAGAGATACATGGATGCCGCAGCCCCTTTGGCCTTTGTGGATAGCTCGCCGAGGTATAGATTCGCCGATGGCACAATGGAGAACATGCCGAGCGTCAATAAGCTCAAGCCGCCCAGAGTGATGGGCAGTATTGGAATGAGGGTGATGAGTAAGCCTGTGACCGCGAAGCCGATGCTACAGGCAATCGTCAAGCGTGAGCCGATGCGCCCGGCGATGGTGCCCGCTATGGGCGAACCAACGCCCGTGAGCCAGAGCAGGTAGACAAGGCTCAGGTCAATTGGTGGCAATCGAAAATGTGGGCCAGTCAGATAATATGGCAGGTAGGTGAAGACGCCGATAAAGCCGAAGAAGCTGCAGAAGCCAATGATAAAGGCTCCAACGAGGCGACGGTTATGCACGTGCATTGCCATATCGCGTAGTGTTTGCTGTAGAAATGATGTCCTTGCAGTTCTTTGTACAGGCGCAACTTTGACTCGCTTTTTGCTGTACATTGTCGGTAAGAAAATCAACATGCATATAGCGGCGATCAGTGTGGGCAACACAAAGGCGAAGAGCGCGACATGCCAGTTGTAGAAGCCCGTCAAACTGGCACTGGCGACGCGCGCGAACAGTCCACCAAGCACCAGACCACTGGTGTAGATACCCATTGCGAGGCCACGTCCACGACCCTCAAATTCTTCATTGACGTAAGGTATGGCAACGCTCGTTAGCCCTGGCATCAAGAGTCCTTGTATGGCTCTCAATATGACAAGCGTGGCGAAGTTCGGCGCGAAACCGCACAGTAGCGTTGGAATAGCAACCAGGAAACTGGCCCACACCATGACAGGCTTGCGGCCCACAATGTCTGAAAGAGGACCATAGAATAGCGAGCCAATCGCGACGGACAAGACAAGCACGGATACGGTCAAACCGGCAGTTGGTGCGCTAACGTGGAAATCCTGGCTGAGCGTGGGCAAAATGGCCTGTGTCGTATACATATTGGCGAAGACGAAGGCGGGTGCCAGGAAGAGCGTAATAAGTGTGCCTATTGGCGGTTGGTGTTTTTGGGCCTGTGTTGCGATGGTGCTGGACATGCGTAATCCTCTCTCTACACATATCTTATCACAATTCTACTTTAGAATTTATGGTAAGATAGCAGTGTCGAATAGATTCTGTATACTCTATTCAAGCCGCATGATGTACTTTCAGTGAATAGAGCAATTATTCCTATCATTAAGGGAGGAATTTCAACATGACAAATCAGAACAACGAGCAGGGCAATCAGAATACATTGCCAATCGGTCAAGAGCAAATGGACGGACTTAAGCATCAGGCCGAGCAGAAGATTGATGAAACCATTGACCAGTTCGCGCAGAAGATTCCAGGCGGCACGAACTTCAGTAAGCAAGCAAAAGATGCGATGGGTGGCATCCTCGACAACCTTGAGCAAGAGGCTGAGGCACAGGGCGGCAATATCCTCGGCAATCTCGGCAACTCCATCGGAGGTATGTTTGGTCATAAGGACCAACATAAATAATATTGTAGAGGTCTAATTCTATTACATCCTGTTAGCAACGAACTGTGTTCAAGGAATGTTGAAACGTTTCACCAATTCTGTGGAAGAATTTGATTGCCGACACGAGTGTAATAGAATTAGACCCCTACAGTTCCGTATTCCTTGCTTCCCGTAGTATACTGTGTTGCACAGACAGCATTGTTACGGAAGGAGCAAGAGAAGCACATGGCAGAGACACGACAGGAATTTCCGATTGAGATACAGTTACGCAAGGATATTCAGGACGCGCAACGGGCGCGTAATCAACAGAAGCTTGATACGCTACGTATGGCTCTGGGTGCCATGCACAACCTTGAGGTCGCACGTACCGACCGCAAAAACCCAGATTACGGCAAGCCGTTGACCGAGGCCGATTGTATGAAGGTTCTCGAACAAGAGGTGAAGAAGCGCAATCAGGCCATTCCTCTCTATAAGCAGGGTGGACGCCCCGAACTCGCCGAAAAAGAGCAGCAGGAGATAGACATTCTCCAACCATATCTCAGCGCATCGCAGATGAGCGAGGACGAGATACGTGCCATCGTGACGGGTCTGATCGACGAGAACGGCAAGGAGTTTCGCCGCGTCATGCCACTCGCCATGAAGGAGACAAAAGGCCGCGCCAGTGGTGCGCAGGTACAACAGATTGTTAAGGAATTGACGCAGTAGCAATAAAAAATAAGGTCTACCAATTTGCGGAGCAAATTGGTAGACCTTATTTTTTATTGCTACTATAGAACGCACTTAGCGTAACAGGACAGGTTTCGCGTCAACGCGTACCCGGAAGAGCGTGTACGGCTTCTGACGTTTGTCCTGGTCGCCTTGATACTTTGCTTGACGATGGAGTTGATTGCTGGTGAAGTACAGGTATCCATCGGTGGCAAGGCTCATGGTATCGGGCCACAACATGCGAGGATCATGCGCGACCGTTTCGTATTCGCCATCGACACGCCGCCGCACAATGGCGTTGTGCTCATAGCTGGTCGCGTAGATACGTCCTTCGCTGTCACATTCCAGACCGTCCGCGCCACCACCTTTGTTTCCCTCGTTCGTAACCGTCTTTGCAACGGCTTCCTCATCGCTGCTCCTGTCGATCAGGGCCTGCACCGAGACGCTGTAAAGCTGCCGGGATGCTAGAGGACAATAGTAGAGGCGTGTACCGTCCGCATTGATCGCGATACCGTCCGCGCCCATCGTGACGGGCTTGGGCGCACCACTCGCGGGCCGCTCCATAAAGGGCTTGCCTTCGACAATTGGCAGGAAGGTAGATGGATTCTCCGCTTTGGTCGAGGGATGATCGTGTAACTTGCGCCAACTCTCGCCGGTGGCAAGGTCTACCACGATGATGCCGTTTGGTCCTTTGTCAGCCGAATCTGTGATAAAGGCCATACCTTCCTGTCCACGGCGTAAGTCAAAACGTATATCGTTCAGGTACGTTGTCTTCAACGCGACATCCTGTGGAAACAAAATCTTCTTGAAGATGCGATTGGTTTGTAGGTCAATACCGACAAGCTTGGGACCACCATAAGAGGTCGGTTGAAACATTGGACTGCCCGTATCAAGAAGCCATAGACGATTCTGTGGGTCAACCACCACGCTCTGTACGGAAACCAACGCCGCAGCCTGATCGTCGGGATTGGTAGTATTCGTTTCCTGATCGGGATACGCCGTTGCCTGACCATCTTTGATCTCGGCCACCGTAAACTTGATGTCGTCGCCCCACTTAGGATAGCACACAAAGATGCGTCCATCGTGTGACACGGTGACACCCGTGGGCATAGGCCCCGAAAAGTGTGCAACCGGCTCGATGTTGCTTACTGACTCATCATGAGGCAAGGCTTGTGCTTGCGTTGTCATACTATTTCCTCTCCTTATCGCTTGTTTGTCAGTAACAACACGTAGACGAAGAAAGATGTGTGACAAACATTGAATACTTTTCTTGGGTTAGCTCTACAGTAGAGTATAGACAATGAATTGTCCCACAGGTGGACGCAATACATCTGGTCCCTACAAAAAAATCTTAGATTTTTTCGTAGGGACCAGATGATGCGTTTTGATGAAATATTCTGGATACCGTAGGGACCGCATTCATCACGTCCGTCTCTGGCCTCTCACCTTGGTAGACGGACGTGATGAATGCGGTCCCTACGGTATCCAGAAGAGTTTGTGAAACCCCATTATCGTGTCCGCCTGTAGCTCAGATTTATCGGATATCTATTTTCGCTCAATAAAGTGTATTCAAATGACTAATTGACCGGTGTACTACAGCTTCACAAGGTATTACGCTTGTGCTGCTGGCACAACTCGTGCTGGAGCATCCTCCTGTTGCGTAACCTCAGCTTGTTGCTGGCGTGGTCGACCAGGAAGAGCCAGAGCTAACACGGCAGCGATAACTGCGAGCCAGAACGTTACAAAGTAGGCATCGTTGATACTGGTGATGAAGTTTAAGGGAAACTGGTGCGCTATAATTTGACCCGTAGCTTTGCCAAAGGCAATCTTTTGCGCAACTGCCTGTGGCGTTCCTTGCTGTATCAGACCCTGCGCTATACTTTGAGCCGTATGAATCAACTGCTGACCAAGACTGGTATTTGGATTCTTTAGGTCATTCACCGTTTGCGTCGTATAGACCGCAAGTTGATTTGTCACAATCGTACCAAGCACAGCGACACCAAACGACTGGAACACATTACGTGTCGCGTTCAATAACGAACTTGCACGTGGCAACTGCGCTGGCTTGAGGCCCGATAAGCCTATCGTTAATGTTGTTTGCAGTACGAGGCCAAGCGCGATACCACGCACAAAGATGATGACCATGAGCGTTATAAATGGTGTGTCAATGGCGATATGTGCAAGGTACCATGTGTTAAGCGCGAGCAGCAAACTACCAGTTACCACGAGCCAACGACCGCCGACACGGTTGTATAACGCACCCGCGAGCGGAGTAACAATTCCTGCGGCAATAGCAAGCGGCAAGACAAGCAGGCCAGCCTGTAGTGGGCTTTGACCACGCAACGTTTGCAGGTAGATCGGTAACAGGAATTCCGCGCCAAAAAGTGCTACACTACTCACCCAACTCGCGATATTCGCGACAGCAAACGAGCGACGCGTAAAGAGTCGCAGGTCCAGCAGTGGCTCCTTCACGATCAATTCCACAACAATCAGGGCAAGCAGACCAATTATACCAATCGCGAGGAGTGTTATGATACGTGCCGATCCCCAACCTTCGCTACTACCACGCTGAATTGCGTAGAGCAACGTACCAAAGCTGATCGTTGAAAGCACAACGCCTGGAATGTCGAGCTTTGCGGATGTGCCGCGTTTGTTTTCGCGCAACCACAGGTAGCCGAGTATGATACCTGCGATACCAATTGGAATGTTAATCAAAAAGATGTACCGCCAGTCGAGGTACTGCACAAAGTACCCACCCAGTACAGGACCACTGGCGGGAGCGACCACGAGCGGAATGCCGTAGACACCAAAGGCCAGACCACGCTCTTTTTCCGAGAATGCACCAAACAGAAGCGCGATACCGAGCGGTCCGAGCATACCGCCCCCGAAACCTTGCAGCGCGCGGAAGGCGATGAGAAAGGTCAGGTTCGGGGCCAGCGAACATGCCAGCGAACCAATGATAAAGGCCCCAAGCGAGAGCAGGTACATGCGCTTGATGCCGAAACGTTCCGACAGATAACCCGATAAGGGTGTGACGATGCCGAGCGCAAGGATATATGCTGTGAGCACACCATCGACCTGATCGACGCTAGCTAGATGACCGTTGGTTCCAAAAACTTTTTGAAACGTAGGGACCGCAACGTTGACCGCCGTCGAGTCGAGAATAAACATAAATGTGCCAAAGATCACCGAGAACAAGACACGCCACTTATAGTTCTTATCGGTATCTCTGACCTCTGATTGTGCAGGCACAGGCGTTCCCGTCGCCTCTATTTGCTGAGGCGTCGGTCCTGTCTGCTGAGAATGTGACTCCATCGAAAAAGACCTCCAACATAAATGCTTATCAATTGATAAGCAGAGAGCAAAAAAAGAATTTCATTTCCTAAGAACAATTTGGGTGCGTCGTTGCCATCCCATGAAACAGGAGTTGCACGATGATCTCCTCCGCACGTCCCTCCTCTACTGCATCACGTTTGCCGAAGCTAGAACGTTGCAGAAATTGCGAGAGCATACTCATGAAAAGGTAGGTTCCGGTGGTTGCGTTAATACCGCTCTTCTGTCCAGCAAGCAATACCCCTTGCTGTATACCCTCTTCAAGCAACAAACGAATGGGAGCAATGATGCCAGCTTGAAATGCCTCGTTCACCCCTTCACGCGACTCTACAGAAAGTTCTTGCTGAATATCGTGCATCATCATAGCATGATCCCGCTCAGTATTGCTTAGTAGATATCGTGCAATGCGCTTTAGACGTTCCTCGACGCTCTCAGTACGCCGTAGGATACGTTCTAACGCAGCCTGTGTCTCTGCCAGGTTTTCCGTCATCACCGCGACATACAGGTCTTGCTTATCCGTGAAATGATGATACAGGGCAGGTTGTGTTAGTCCACATTGATCAGCAATCTGACGTGTGGTGACCGCACGATAGCCGTGTTCCATGAACAGGTGTTGCGCTGTACGTAAAATCGTGTTGCGCGTCTCCTCTTCATGCAGAACAGGTCTCCGT
>CAXTUE010000193.1:0-8402 GCA_964247355.1 uncultured Ktedonobacteraceae bacterium
CTAATAATGAGAATTATTCTCACTTTTTCTTGTTAAAGAATACCTTACAATTCGCTTGGTGTCAAGAGTGAAATAAGGCAAAATGGCGCAAAATTATGTTGACAATCCATTCGATTTAGTGTAATATACTTGCGTCATAACTTTGGTTGTGTACTGTCTTCGGGCGTGGCCAAGTGGTAAGGCAGCGGTCTTTGGATCCGCCATTCCCAAGTTCGAATCTTGGCGCCCGAGCCAATCTTCTCTTTGTGCATATGTAGAGGCGCAGCGATACCTTTTCTCTGCGCTTCATTTCTATTAAGCACAAGAGAAATTAAAAAAAGGTTTGTATATCAGCTCATGAATACATATGCGACCGTGGTCCTTGCGGCAGGCAAAGGTACTCGGATGCGTTCAAAACTGCCTAAAGTTCTTCATCCTCTGGCAGGACTGCCACTATTGGCGCATGTACTTAATGCCGTGGAAGCTATCCCTTCAACACTCTCTTCCCTCGACTCAAACATATCCGTCTCTTCACAAAAAACCACCGTTGTGCTTGGTCATGAGGCCCAGCAAATCGAAGTTGCTTTTGGAGACCGTTGTCTGTATGCCTTGCAGGAAGAGCAATTAGGGACGGGGCACGCTGTACTCGCTGCTCAAGCAACCGTCGATGCCCTGTATCCACTTCCGCAAACCGTGCTCGTGTGCTATGGTGATACGCCGCTCGTGAGCAGTACAATTCTAGCAAGCTTGCTTCAGAAACATCTTATTCAACACGCTACTATCACCTTCCTGACCGCTACAACTGAGCATCCCTCCGATTTTGGGCGCATTGTGCGTGATGCACAGGGACGTGTGTGTGAGATTGTCGAAATGAAACGCGCGACTTCAGAACAGAAGCGTATACAAGAAGTAAATTCCGGCGTGTATTGTTTTGACCGCGCCTGGCTATGGGAGACACTACACGCGTTGCCTCGCAACGCTTCTGGCGAATACTACCTCACCGATCTCATCGGAATAGCGGGCGCACAGGAGCGTGTTATTACTACTGTCAATGGTACACTCGATGAAACAATCGGTATCAATGATCGTGTACAACTTGCTGAGGCCGAGAAATTGTTGCGCAAACGGATTCTTGAGCGTCATATGTATGCTGGTGTGACGATTGTCGATCCGACCACCACCTATATCGACGACACGGTTTCAATTGGTATGGATACCGTGATTCTTCCCAATACGATGCTTACAGGCAAAACTATCGTTGGAAGCGATTGTCGTGTTGGCCCGAACACAACCATCCATGCATCAACTATCGGCGAACGCTGTATCATTAGAGCCTCTGCACTCGAAGAGACCACGCTTGAAGATGACGTACGTATGGGGCCATTCAGCCATTGTCGCTCCGGTGCTTATCTTGCGCGAGGAGTGCGTATGGGTAACTTCGGAGAAGTAAAAAATTCGCATATTGGAGCTGAGACTGATGTGCACCATTTTAGTTATCTCGGCGATGCCACTGTCGGCGAACATACAAATATCGCTGCTGGCACTATTACCTCTAACTTCGACGGCAAGCAGAAGCATCGCACCGAAATTGGCGCAGGTGCTTTTATTGGATGCGACACAATACTGGTTGCGCCAGTCACAGTCGGCGAGTATGCATATACTGGAGCGGGAGCAGTTGTTACCCGCGACGTTCCACCACATGCACTCGTTGTTGGCGTTCCCGCAAAAGTGTTGCGCATCATGCAAACCTCAGGTGAAGAGAGTGATAAAAAGGAGTAAAAGCTGCTATGGACGGCCCTGGCCTTACAAGTATAGCTGCTGGTATTGATTTTCATATCCCACAATTCGACGCGATAGATTGGCTTCAACTCACTATTCTTATAGTGACCTTAATCCTCTGTGGCGTCGCCTCTGCCGCTGAAACAGCATTTACCTCAATTAGCCGCATCAAGCTAAAAAACCTTGTTGAAGAAGGCGATAGAAAAGCTATTGATATCGAACGTCTCTTAGCAGAGCCAAATACGTTTCTCTCTTCTATTCTCATCGTCAATAGTGTTGCTGTGATCGTTGCATCAAGTATGGCAACAGGCTTAATTCTGCGTTTTTCAGTGTCTTATGGCGAACTCATTTCATCTATTCTTACCTCGCTTGTCGTCTTGATTTTCTGCGAGATCACTCCTAAAACTGCTGCCGTACAGAACCCTTTACGCTGGGCACGTGTGTTAATTGGACCTGTGAAAGGTGCCGCATGGCTACTTCATCCAATAGTCGTGATGCTCAGTGGTATTACCTCGTTCTTTGTACGTATCCTGGGCGGCCAAATCAAGCATAATAGTCCGTTCGTGACGGAGGAAGAATTGCGCTTGCTTGTGACGGTAAGCGAAGAGGAAGGCGTACTCGAAGAGGAAGAGACGGACATGATTCGCAGTATCTTCGAGTTCGCTGATACTACTGTGCGCGAGGTCATGATTCCACGCATAGACATGGTAACGCTTAGTAGCGATGCGACCGTGACCGAAGCGGTTGACGTTGCGCTACAGGGCGGCTTCTCACGTATTCCCGTCTTTGAAGAGAGCGTCGGCATCGACGAGATTATCGGTGTGCTCTATACAAAGGATATGCTGAAGCAACTTCGTGAGGACCACAATTCGTTTCCTATTCGTGATCTTGTGCGTTCGGCCTACTTCGTGCCCGAAAGCAAGAAACTGGACGACCTGCTACGCGAGATACGCCAGAAGCGTGTTCACATGGTCATTGTCGTCGATGAGTATGGTTCCGTCGCCGGTCTTGTGACGATTGAAGACCTTGTTGAGGAGATTGTCGGCGACATTCAAGATGAATACGATCACGAAGAGCTTCTGTACGAAAAGGTGAGCGAAAACGAGTATATCTTCGACGCGAAAATTAATATCTATGAGTTCAGTGACCTGATGGAGATCAAACTTGAAGAAGGCGATTATGAAACGCTCGGTGGCTTCGTCTATGAGCAACTCGACAAAATTCCCATCGCTCATGATAGTGTCATCTATAAGAATTTGAAGTTTACTGTGCTTGCTACCCGTGGCCGACGTATCACAAAGATACGTGTTGAGCGCATACAACAGCCTGAGGTTGCTCAGGTTGAGGGACCTTCTGCTATTCGTCTCGTACCCGCACCCAATGAACAAGATGAAAACAGGTTGCAGAATGGAAAAGATACGTCTTCTAAACAACCTGAATACAGGGGGGCGTAGTCATGAATGCTATGCTTCCCTCATTCCCGCCCTCTGTGCGTATCGTCGAGGTTGGACCACGCGATGGCTTACAGAACGAAAAGGTAAATATTCCCACTGAGCAGAAGATACGTTTTATTGATCTGCTCAGTGAGTCTGGGTTACCTGTTGTAGAAGCTACTTCCTTTGTCAGCCCTCGTGCTATTCCACAACTAAGTGATGCCAGTGCTGTGATGAAAGGTATCAAACAAACTCCTAATACAATCTATCCTGTGTTAGTCCCTAACCTCAAAGGTATGGAACGAGCCATTGCCGCAGGCGTACGTTCTGTGTCCGTTTTTACTGCCGCAAGTGAGAGCTTTACCCATCACAATATTAACGCGACCATTGAGGAGAGTCTAGCAAATTTTCGCCCCGTTGTAGCACTTGCGCAGCAAGAGCATATTCCTGTACGAGGCTATATCTCAACTGTCTTCGGTTGCCCCTATGAGGGTAGTGTAGACCCACTGCGCGTGCTTTCTGTAGCACAAGAGTTATTAGCGATGGGTATAGAGGAACTTTCGTTGGGCGACACTATCGGCGTTGCAACTCCTGTACAGGTTATGAAAATGATTGCTCTGCTGACCGCCCACGGTATTGCCATCAAGCAAATTGCTGTTCATTTTCACGATACTCGTGGCACCGCTCTCGCAAATGTGCTAGCATCATTGCAAATGGGTGTGACTACAATCGACTCCTCAATCGGTGGATTAGGTGGTTGTCCCTACGCTCCTGGTGCCGCAGGTAACCTTGCCACAGAAGACCTGCTGTACATGCTGCACGGCATGCATATTGAGACTGGCGTAGACCTCGAAAAAGTCGTAGCCGCCACAAGCTATATTGCGCCCCTTCTCGGACACGCTCCCACAAGCAAATATTATCAAGCGTATCAAGCCACTTGTGTTCCAAACATCGGGTCCTAAGAATGTGTAGAGGCCGCGCTGTCCTATTTAGTTGAATAGGATTATCCCGTCCTTATTGGCATCACAATTGTCAAAAGGACGGGGTACGTCAGTTCCTATCTCTAATGTGTCTTCAGATATTCGATAGCCGCGTTGAGTTGCCCGTCTCCGCTCCCAATAATCTGTTGCTCCGTCAGGTTGCCAGCATTCTCGTCGGATGGATTCAGCGCGTTTGCTTTTTTGTCAAGTGCCACCGATATGTCCGGCGCAATACCATTGTCGCGAATGAACTTTCCTTTTGGCGTCAGCCATTCCTGGGTGCCTAACAAAATGGCAGAACCATCTGAAAGCGTATATTGCTCCAATACAGTGCCTGTCCCAAAGGTCTTCTGACCAATAATGGTTGCTCGCCCGTTATCGTGTAATGCTCCCGAAACAATCTCAGCCGCACTCGCGGTATTATTATTTGTCAGGATCACAATCGTATCGGTCGTGTTTAGCGTATTTCCTGTTACCTGCACTGGTGTTTGTTTGCCAGAACTATCCTGTTCAAGCAACACATTGCCTTTAGGCACAAAATAGCTCGCAACATCAATAGCCCCTTGTAGATAGCCACCGGGATTATCGCGAAGATCAAGAATGATTTTCCTTGCTCCCAATCTCTTCGCTTCTGTCAATGTACTCTTAAGTTGGTCCGGTACACCGTCAGCGAATTGTACAATTTGAATGTGCGCGATATGGCTTTCAGCTATATAATGCATGACAACATTTTGTACTTTAATCTCTGCTTTTGTAACTTTGATCGTCAGAGGTTGCTCAATGCCTATGCGCTGTACCGTAATAGCTGTAGTTGCAGATTTGCTTCCAAGAATACTGCTCACTCCTGGTATATCTTTTCCTTTGACATCCTGACCATCTATCGCGATAATCGCATCGCCATGCTTAAAGCCAGCTTTCTGGGCGGGCGAACCAGGGATAGTCGAGGAAATAATGACAAGCTTTCTCTGAGCATCGTAGGAGAGGTACAGGCCAAATCCTTTATAGTTTCCACTCAACTGCTGATTTTCAGACTGCACCTGTTGAGGAGTCAGAAAGCGTGAATGTCCTTTGTCTTGTAACGAGTTTACCATACTTGTAATTGCGCTATACGACAAATTCTTATAGTCAACTGCTTTGCGATCAACATAATGCTGGTCTATCGTGTTCCACGCCTGTTGAATAAGCTGTGAATACGAGCGTGATGAGTCGTTTTGCGTAAATGTGTTGCCGAAGAACTGGTGACTGAACCAACCGCCAAAGAATGCGATAATCACAAGTACAGGCACTGCCAGGAAAGGGCTGAAAGAACGTCGTGGCTGTTTATTTGGAGCAGGGAGTACCTGTTGTTGCCGTTGTCTATGTGGGTAGACATCATCATTTATGCTATCAATATTGTACGCATTAGAACCAGTACCATTTGCAGCTGCTTGTTGAGGTGGTAGAGTATTTTGCTCTTCATACCAGCGCGGATCATCATATCTACTCACAATGTATATCCTCCGTATCCCCGAAAGGATACTCTTGTCTCTTTCAATCATATATTTTACAGAATAGTTCTATCTTAGTAGTCTTATTTGGAAAAGTCAATCAAGAGAATACACGCAACAAAAAGGGTGTAGTTGCCAGGAACTACACCCTTCTAGCAAAAGTTTTAATAAGAATACTATGTATTGAAGAGAGACGTTCATACCTTGAAAAACTGTGGCCTATACTTGCTGTTGCGTGGCCTCTTCCGCTTCTACATTCTCTGGAAGCTGGTCGATGTCCGTTTTCTCTTCCTCAGCATCATCCTCAGATGTGGGAGCGGAGGATGTGTCTGCTGGATTGTTTTGTGCTTCTTTTGTTGCGGCCGATGAGCTACGCTTACTCGCAGGCGGTGCTTGCTTCTTAGGTGGCTCCCAACCTGGAGCGCGGGAGACAATCATAGACATCATACGACCTTCCATCATCGGCGAACGCTCAATGGTGGCGGTTCCCTTTAACACTTCCGCGATCTCATCTAGCAGTTTCCGCCCAAGGTCTGGATGACGCATCTCGGCACCTCGGAACTGGACACTTACACGGACTTTATCGCCTTCTGCCAGGAACTCTTGAATCTTGCGGGTCTTTACTTCTACATCATGATCGTCGGTACGTGGACGCATGCGAATCTCTTTAAGCGTAATTGTCTTTTGATTCTTGCGTGCCTCATTTTCCTTTTTTGCCTGTTCGTACTTGTGACGACCATAATCCATGATCTTGCACACGGGGGGTATCGCATTGGGCGATATTTCTACGAGGTCCAAATTTCTATCACGTGCAATGTCTAATGCGCGCATCGGTGCCATAACGCCGATCATTTCGCCGTTTTCATCGATCAAGCGTATTTCGCGGGCGCGAATACGCTCATTTACTCTTGTCTCACGGGGACGGTCATTACCCCGAAAATCCCTATTGATAGGCCAATCCTCCTCTTAAAATCTAGCGAAAACACATGTCTCTGGATTGCTAAAGTGTAGCATATCACTTGCCGCAAGTCAAACATTGTTCTTTACTAAATACAACAATTTGTTAGATTATGCTATTCCGTATGTTGCAATTCTTTCAGCGAGGAGAGTAGGCAGAGGGCCACGCTGGTAGAGAATGATACCATCATGTGCTACGCTATCGAGAAACATCTCGTCCCATGTTTGCATTGTGCGATCTGTAATCATCACATTTACCTCTCGTGGAGCATCAAGGTGAAGTACAAGAGCATCAATGATAGTGGCAAAGATGCCATCTCTATATGGTTCTACAAGACGGTCATTTGTATCGAAGATAGCTAATAAGTCAACATCACTTGGATTAGGATCGTTAAGAGGACGCTCATCATGACGCGCTATCGATCCGAATAGAATAATCGCTTTCAAGATATCAGTGTAACGATGAGCAAGTAATTGTACAGTCTCTTCAATAAGGGCATGAGTCTCGCTATCTAGCCATGCTGGAATAGACGCTGTTTTCATGAAAACACCTCTATGTTGTTGCCCACGTACGAACCTGATCCAGAAGTTTTAGTACCTTCTGTACTTCACTTGCACCTGTATGACTTCCATAAAATCCACTCTGTCTTAAATCTTCAAAGTTACGCCACCACTCTGCTACCTCTTGCTCTCCTAGCGTAACGAGATAGGCAGCCAGACCTTGATGTTTGTCCCTGTGCTGTTGATGTTTTTGAATACATCCATAGCTAATCCAATGATAGGCTGCACCCCATGCGCTTTCTATGATGGCAACAGAGGTAGAAAGATCACTGCGCATCAAGTTAATGCCCTGCTCGAGACTCTCAGCATGTTGACGATGGGCTTCAGCTTTCATATTTAGCACCCATAAATTCTCTCAAATCGACGCTGTTGATACATTCAATTCTACCATGCTACCGAAAGAAATGCGAGGATAAGATGATAAGCATTCACATAACTTTCACAGCATAACCTCTAATTTTATGTTATACTCGTGATGCAACCATTTTTATCTAACATGATGCCCTCCTGTCAGCAAACCTCGTATTTTGAAAGGCCGAAAAGAAGGAGTCAGCTATGAGCAGCCACAGTATCGCTGGTCATGTGAATGCATCTCTTCCTTTGTCCGAACTATTTCGCTTCTCGTCTCGTCCCAATGCCGCACATACTATTGATTGGCGCGTATGGGGAGAAGAAGCATTTCAAGAGGCTGTCCAGCAGGATAAGCCTATTTTTTTGCTCATCACCTCTTCCTGGTGCCAGTGGTGTCATATCATGGACGAAACAACCCTTTCAGAGAAAAGCATCATCACGATTCTCAATACTGACTACATTCCTATTCGCGTGGATAGCGATATGCGGCCCGACATCAACACGCGTTACAATCAAAATGGTTGGCCCAGTGTCGTTTTGCTCTCCTCGCAAGGCGAGACGCTATGGGGTGGCGTCTATGTGCCTCCCAAGCAAATGCTCTACTACCTGGGACATATTCGACGCTACTACCGCGAGCATCGCCAGGAGATTGCCGAGCAGGTACAGCTACTTCACGAAACCCGCATTACGCTTAGTCTAACGCAAGCGTTGCCAGTTATAGGACCACGTACATTGCTTGCCGAGCAACGGACTGCTCTAAAAGATGTACCAGCACAAGCAGGACTAGTGTTACTAGACCTCTATGATAGCGAGTATGGCGGCTTTACTATTCACAAACATCTGAAATTTCCTCATCCCGAAGCGTTAGAATTGCT
>CAXTUE010000194.1:0-3144 GCA_964247355.1 uncultured Ktedonobacteraceae bacterium
TTTCGTTTCGCGTGTGGCGCCCCCCCGCTCGTGTTGTTTCGAATGCGGTCCCTACCTCTCTAATTATCGTGTGTCCTTTATTGTCTGCTTGCTTATGCTAAAAGAGTTGTGAAACAGGGTTCAGGCGTTGTACAATGAGCACAAGCACAAGAGAGTGAGGAGGTGTATTCATTGTCCAACGTATTTTCTGAGATTGAGGGATGCGTTACGGCCCCGCAGGGGTTTCGTGCAGGCATTACGGCGAGTGGTATTAAGTCGGATGGCAACATTCCAGATTTGGCTATTTTAGCGTCCGATGTGCCGTGTGTCGCGGCGGCGACGTTTACGACGAGCAGCACACGGGCGGCACCAGTGCTGGTCTGCCAGGAGCGTTTAAAGAGTGGCAAGGCACAGGCGTTAATTGTAAATAGCGGGAACGCGAACTGCACCACAGGCGAACGCGGAATGCGCAACGCCTATGCTATGACCGAGTATGCGGCGGCATTGCTGGGCATCGAGAGCGAGTTGGTGCTGTGTTCATCGACGGGCATCATCGGGCGACAGTTGCCGATTGAGAAGATCGAGGCGGGCGTTAAGAAGATTGAACTGAGTACCGAGGCCGGTAACGCCTTTTCGGAGGCCATTCTGACAACGGACACACGTCCGAAGCGTATGGCATTAGAATTTCAGATCGAGGGTAAGACGGTACGCTTAGGTGGCGTCACAAAGGGCGCGGGCATGATTTACCCCAACATGGCAACCATGTTGTGTTATCTGACGACTGATGCAGCGATTGAGCATGAATGGATGCAGACGGAGGTACGGGCCGCCGTAGAGGACACCTTCAACATGATCTCGATGGATGGCGATATGTCCACCAACGATACCTGTGCGCTCTTCGCGAATGGACTGGCGGGCAATACGCCGATAAACGCACAGCATCCAGAGGCCAAGACGTTCCGTGGTGCCCTGCGCCACATCATGGAATATCTGGCGCGCGAGATGGCACGAGATGGCGAGGGCGCGACCAAGCTGATGATTGTACGGGTACAGGGTGCGCGTGACAAGCATGATGCCGTGTTAGCGGCGCGCTCGGTGACGCTTTCTCCGCTCTGGCAGTGCGCGCTCGCTGGTGGCGATCCAAACTGGGGTCGTATTGTGGCGGCGTTGGGCGCGAGTGGTTGTGAGCTGGATCAAAACACCTTTGATATTAGTTTAGACGATGTGCAGATAGTCCAGCACGGATTAGCAGCTCAGTATGAACAAGAGGCGGCACGCGCAGTCATGGCGAAGGACGAGGTGACGATTTCGATTGACCTGCATCTCGGTCAGGGACAGGCGACGGCATGGGGCTGCGATTTGACGCATGGGTATATCGACGAGAATACGCTGTATTCGAGGTAGGCATTGATGATGGGGTTGAAACATTCATCGGGATACGAAACGCCTGTAGGGGTCTGCATTCATCACACCCTTTTGGCAATGCACACATTTGGCAGGATTGTTGAAACGTTTCATTAATTCTGCCAACAGGGTCAATCGCCGACACGTGTGTAATGGAATTAGACCCCTACACGGTTCCATTCCTGTCGACAATGCACACATTTGGCGGGATTGTTGAAACGTTCCTGCAATCCTGTGGAAGAGGTGCATCGCCAAAAGGGTGTGATGAATGCAGACCCCTACACGGTTTCATCCTCGCCAACATTTGTGTATTGCCAAAAGGGTGTGATGAATGCAGACCATTACATACTATTTGGTCAGGCAGCATTATTTGTATAAGGAGAAATTATCATGACAATGACGGAGTTGAATACGGCGGCACAGCGGGATTGGGTCGCGCTTGAGCATCAATATTATCAGGGAACGTTTAAGCGGCAACCGTTGACGCTGGTGCGCGGCGAGGGGACGCGGGTGTGGGATAGCGAGGGGAAGGTGTATCTTGATTTCGTGGCGGGTATCGCCGTCAATGTGCTTGGGCATTGTCATCCGGCGATTGTGAAGGCGGTGCAGGAGCAGGTGACGCAACTTGTACATGTCTCGAATTTGTACTACAACACGCGACAGATCGAGCTAGCCGAGTTGCTGGGTATGCAGAGCAAGGGCATGCGTTCGTTCTTCTCGAACAGTGGCGCGGAGGCCAACGAGGGCGCAATCAAGCTGGCGCGTAAGTATGGGCGCATGCATCGCAATGGTGCCTATGAGATTATCAGTATGAATGGTAGTTTTCATGGGCGCACAATGGCGACAACAGCGGCCACGGGTCAGGCATTCTATCAGGCGTCATGGGCGCCATTGCCCGATGGTTTCAAGCAGGTCCCGTTCAACGATCTTGAGGCATTGAAGGCGGCGACGAGCGAGAAAACGGTTGGTATTCTGATCGAGCCAGTGCAGGGCGAGGGCGGCATCTGGCCTGCTGACAAGGCGTTTATGCAGGGCGTACGCGAGTGGTGTGATGAGCAGAATCTGGTGATGATCTGCGACGAGGTGCAGGCGGGCATGGGTCGCACGGGCAAGTTCTTTAGCTGGGAGCACTATGTAACGCCGGACGTTGTGACAATGGCGAAGGGTCTGGCGGGCGGCGTACCGATTGGCGCGATGCTGACGGGTCCACGTACCGACGTGTTCACGGCTGGCGATCATGGTACCACGTTTGGCGGCAACCCGATTGCCTGTGCCGCAGGTATCGCGACGATTCAGACTATTCTTGAGCAACACCTGCTGGAGAACGCGACACAGATGGGCGAATACTGGAAGACGAAGCTAGAAGAGCTATGCGCGAAGTACGCGTTTATCGACAGTCCACGTGGCATCGGCCTGATGCGCGCGGTCAATGTGAAGCACGACCTGGCACCCGTAATCGTACAGCGCGCATTGGCGCACGGCCTGTTGCTGAACAATACAGGTACGGCAACCCTGCGCATGATTCCGCCATTGGTGTTGACGAAGACTGATCTGGATGAGGCTGCTGCGTTGCTCGATAAAGCGTTGGCGGATGTGGCGGAGATGCCGGTAGCGCAAGCGTAATTCGCATTATTATAAACCACCCGTAGGGGTCTAATTCATTACACCCGTGTCGGCAATGAATCCCGTCATAGGATTGATAGAACGTCACAACAATCCTTCAACAGGGTCAATCTCCGACACGGGTGTAATGAATTAGAC
>CAXTUE010000194.1:3154-8392 GCA_964247355.1 uncultured Ktedonobacteraceae bacterium
GGTTTTTATATACCGACACAACATTCATACAACCGGGTATATCCCCGACAGGGTTTAATTTAATAAGACCCCTACGGGTGCTTCAACCCTTGCCGACATGGATGGGTGGGGTGAGGATTGATGCAGAGAGATGCGGGGGATTATAATAAGCTCATTGAAGTGATACATAGGTTGTAGGGACCGCATTCATCACGTCCGTCTCTTATCTCTGTAAGTCAACATGGACGTGATGAATGCGGTCCCTACGCCGAGGTAATCACGCAATTTTGTTGCGGACGTGATGAATGCGGTCCCTACGCGGTGATGTATTAAGAGTTGAGATGGAAGGTAACAACAGATGCCTATCGAGATACGGGTTGGGCCGCCAACGATTACGGCGAGTCAGGGCCGCACCTTTATGGTGACGACGCAGAGTGGCGAGATTACGGCAAATACGGATCAGGGCGTCTATGCGCTGGATACGCGCTTCGTCAATTTTTATCGTCTCTATCTCAATCGTTCGCCGCTTGTCGTCGTAAATTCGAGCCAGCTTAGCTTCTATGCGACACGGTTCCACCTGACCAATCGTGCGCTTGAGACGGAGGATGGCAAAATCGCGGAGCATACGATACGTGTCACGATCAACCGGGTGGTGAGCGAGGGCATTCATGAGGATATCGAGGTCGCGAACTATACGGGCAAGAAAGTGGCGTTTCTGCTGGAACTGGCTATGCGTTCAGATTTTGCCGATCTGTTCGAGGTGAAATCGAAGCATATTGTGCAGCGTGGAAAGCAGGAGACGACGTGGGATGCACAGGCAAAACAATTGCGTACTACCTATGTCAATCAGGACTTTCACCGCGCGTTTAGCTATCGAATAGCGAGCGACTCGCATGTTGGGTATGCTAATGGTCGCATCTTCTTCGAGATCGAGCTAGAGCCGAACCAGCACTGGTTCTCGTGTGGCGAGATGATACTGGAACATGGACAGTATATTCAAGCACCGCATGCTGGTGCGTGTGGTCGGGCGCGACAAGGAACGGCATCGGCGGGTGCAATGCCCTCGCGCGACGAGGAGCCACGCAGCGACTTCGATGATCGACAGGCACGTTGGCAAGAGCGTTGCACGACTCTTCTCTCCTCGAACTCGATGGTTGAGCGCATGTACCAGCAGGCGGTTGAGGATATGGGCGCGTTACGCATCTATGATATGGATGTGTCGGACGAGGCATGGGTACCGGCGGCTGGGGTGCCGTGGTTTGTGACGCTGTTCGGACGCGATAGCCTGACCGTCTCCTATCAAAATATGGCTGTCTCCCCTGGTTTCGCGCGTGGTGCATTGCGTCGACTGGCCGAGTATCAGGCCACCGAGCGTGACGATTGGCGCGAGGCACAACGCGGGAAGACTATGCACGAAATACGCTTTGGCCAACTTCCGCATTTCCATAAAGCTCCCCTCACGCCCTTCTATGGTACCTCCGATGCCACGATATTGTACCTGATTGTGCTGTCCGAAACCTATCGCTGGACAGGCGATGTGCAGATGCTTCACATAGCACGCGAGACCGCCGAAAAGTGTCTTTCGTGGATCGACACCTATGGCGATCTGGATGGCGATGGCTTCCAGGAATACAAGAGCTTCTCGTCCTATCACTATGAGAATATCGGCTGGAAGGATGCAGGCGATGCTGTAATGTATGCCGATGGCACTCAGGTGAAACAACCAAAGGGCCTGTGCGAACTACAGGGCTACGTCTACGACGCGAAGACGCGCATGGCCGAGATATTCCAGGTGCTGGGCGATGAGGCGCGAGCGCAGGAGATGTTGCAACAAGCCGAGAGCCTGAAGCGCGCCTTTAACGAGAAGTTCTGGATGGAGGACGAGGGCTGTATCGCGTACGGCCTCGACCCCGATAAAAAGCAGATCACAACGATTGCCTCGAACGCAGGCCAGTGCCTCTGGAGCGGCATCGTGGACCCGGATAAGGCGGCACGGACCACGAAACGCCTGTTGCAGGAGGACATGTGGAGCGGCTGGGGTATTCGCACATTAACCAGCAATAACCCGGCCTATGATCCGTTTGAGTACCAGCGAGGCTCGATCTGGCCGCAGGATAACGGCATCATCGCTGACGGCTTCAAACGCTACGGCTTAGACAACGAAGCCAATTCAGTCATTCGTGCGATCTTCGATGCCACGGAACGTTTCGATGCCTATCGTCCGCCGGAGGTCTTCGCGGGTGTGCAGCGCGACGGCGATTTTGATTTCCCCATTCTATATCCGGGCGGTGCCAATATTCCACAGGCGTGGGCCACGGGCAGTATCTTCCATATGATACGGATAATTCTCGGTTTGCGAGCCGATGCACCACACAAGCGGCTCTATGTGCGCCCGACGTTACCCGACTGGTTGCCAGACGTAGAATTGCAGCGTATGCGTGTTGGGCATTGCTGGCTCTCGTTGCGCTTCTGGCGCGAAGGTAATGTGTCACGCTGGGCCGTGACCAACATAGACCCGGACGAGGGGACCGCGCCGGAGGATTATATTCAGGTGATGGATGAGCCAGCGACACAACGTTCATAGGGGCCTACATTCCATCACACCCGTGCCAGCAATTGATTCTGTCGAGAGGATTAAGACAACGTTTCAACAATCCTTGAACAGGAGCGATTGCTGACAAGGGTGAACCCGTTGTAGGGGTCTGCATTCTATCACACCCTCTTCGCAATCAATCCCCTAAAAGGATTGATGGAGCGTTCTCTCAATCCTTTGGACGGTTACAAATGGCGGAGAGGGTGTGATAGAATGCAGACCCCTACAGGCGTTCAATCTCCACCAACATTTGTGTAGAGAACAAGGATTGTTGCCACGTTCCCTCAATCCTGTTGGCAGAATCCATCGCCGACACGGGTGGAATGAATTAGACCCCTACGAATGTTGAAAATGCCGCTCCGCGCTCAGGCGGCTGATGCGTTTGTGTTCTTCGGAGGCGGGTTCGTAACTGGACCAATCTATGGTTAGGCCGCGCTCGAGGAGAATTTCGGATGCGAGTTCGGGCGGGAAGCCTTTTTCCGCGTGTAGGTCGAAGAGGGCCGCACCTGGAATGGAGCCTGATGCGTCTGGCTCTAGCTGCGACAGGTATTTCAGGCCAGAGGTCAGGACACGCTCGAAACGTGTCTCTTCGTCCGCTATGAGAGAGGCGATGCGTGGAATGCGCAGGTGCTCTTCGGGCGTGAGCAGGGTGCCATGTGCCTGTGCCAGTGGTTCGACTAGCTCACTCAAGAAGGGTTTGTCGATGCCGAGTAAGCGTCCTTGTCGAGACGCTCGACGGATAAGGCTGCGTACAACGGATGCGCGCCCATCGCGGCCAGACTCGACGCCCGCTAAGCCCGCTAGTAGTGCCGCACGAGTGTGGTCGACAATTCTGCGGCGCGCACGTTGTTCTTGCGCGTTATGCTCGCTAGTATTGAGGGGCGCAAAATCTTGCAGACGCCTATTCGCGGGTTGGAACAGGTCGATAGAGAAGACCGCTTCGGTGTCTTGCAGGACAGACGCGGTACGTTCAAGACCCATACCCGTGTCGATGTTGCGTTGCGGCAAGGGTTCAAGATGGCCGTCCGCGAAACGTTCATACTGCATAAACACGAGGTTCCAGATTTCGAGGAATCGATCACACGCGCAACCAGGGCGACAGGTGCTTTTGCCACACCCGTAGAGTAGTCCCCGATCAACGAAGATTTCCGAGTTGGGTCCACAGGGGCCAGGGCCACCCATTGTCCAGAAGTTGTCGTCGGCACCTAATGGCACAATACGTTCCCGTGGCATACCGACGCGCAACCAGCCCTCTATCGCTTCTTCGTCCAATTGTAGGGACCGATTTATCACGTCCTTCTTCCCCACCGAACCGTGTAGGGACCGATTTATCACGTCCTCATCCCCCTCCGAACCGTGTAGGGACCGATTTATCACGTCCTCCTTCCCCTCCGAACCGTGTAGGGACCGATTTATCACGTCCTCATCCCCCGCAAATACCGTTACCCACAAGTTCGATAAGTCAAGCTCAAAATCGGAAAGCAATAATTCGAGTGCCATGTCAATCGCTTCAGACTTGCCATAATCGCCGATTGACCAGTTGCCCAGCATGAAGAAACTGGAATTTTTGCGCGCATTGGTGCCTACCGCGTCGATATCGTCGCTCCGCAGACAGCGTTGTAACGAGGTGTGACGCGTTGACGGCGGAGTTTGCTGCCCCCGTAGATAGGGCAGCAATGGTTGCATACCTGCAATGACGAACGAGGTGCTGTTTCCAGGCAGGACGAGCGGACTACCTGGAATTTCAAGATGGTTATGTCTCTTGAAAAACGTAAGGTAGCGGTTGACGATTTCGGATGATGAAAGATGTTGGGTCATAATGTTCTCCTTTTGTATGAACGAATAAAATTAACGAAATTAGAATGAATCGATGTCACCCGTAGGGGTCTGCATTCTATCACACCCTCTCGGCGATGGATTCCATCTAAATGATTGAGGCAATTTTCCAACAATCCTTCCACAGGGTCAATTGTCGACATGGATGGACCCGTTGTAGGGGTCTGCATTCCATCACACCCGCGTCGACCATCAACAACGTAGCAGGACCTCTGCAACGTGCCAACATCCTCCAACAGAATCCATTGCCGATACGGGTGTGATAGAATGCAGACCCCTACAGGCAACATATCAATATTCCTGCCAAGATTGTCAACTGCCAAAAGTGTGTAATGGAATTAGACCCGTACCTTGCGTTGTGAGCGGGGTGTGATGGAATCAGACCCGTACGCGGGCAAACAAAAAGCCCGTCCTGTCGTTCCGTTGGGTGCGATACATCACACCCAATGGAGGACAGGACGGGCTGGAAATTGTGTTGTGTTTTGGCCCGTGGTACCACCTGGTTTGGAAATGGCGCGTGTTAGATATTAGCCACGAGCAATTTACCGCTCATCAGGCATGGAACGACATTATATAGCGTTCGATGCCTTGCCCTATGATAACGGGGGGCTGCCGGCTAGAATTAGTGGCTTCTCTCTCTGATAGAGAGAGGCGTTCGTTCTGCATCGCGGTCCGCTTCCTCATATATAGAAGAAAGGGGCCAGAGGGGGGCATTTCATGGAAGGGCAGGTGTCGGACTTGCACCGTCTCCGGCTCGCTGATGTCTGCGCTTCGTATGATTTCGTCCCTCGTGACGATGTGTGTTATGTATTGTACGTAGTATACGTAGG
>CAXTUE010000195.1:0-8346 GCA_964247355.1 uncultured Ktedonobacteraceae bacterium
CTCTAGCACATCGGCATGAATTTGCTCTTGATCGACATAACTTGCATGCTGCGTCGAAATGACCACCGTATCTACACGCACCGGTCGACCATGCTCGTACTGCACCGTCACCTGACTCTTGCCATCGGGTCGCAGGTAAGCGAGTGGACCACTGCCCATCCATGCCTTACGACGCTCAACCGAAAGCTGACGCGTAAGTTTGTGTGCAAGGCTGATTGGCATAGGCATATATTCGGGCGTTTCATTACAGGCAAAACCGATCATCATACCCTGATCGCCCGCGCCAATCTGCTCTAGCTCATCATCGCTTAGATGTTTGACGCCGCCATCTTTCGTCTCTAACGAGCGACTGACACCCATGTCGATATCGGGCGATTGCTTGCCAATGGAGGTGACGATACCGCAGGTACGATAGTCGAAGCCGTACTCTGCATTGACATAGCCAACTTGCTCGATGGTCTTACGCACGATGGCGGGCATATCAACCCACGCCGATGTTGTGATTTCGCCCGCAACCAGCACAAGGCCAGTCGTAGTTGCGGTTTCACACGCCACACGTGCAATTGGGTCCTGTGTAAGAATAGCGTCCAGGATAGAATCTGAAATTTGGTCACAGAGCTTATCGGGATGCCCCTCTGTCACCGACTCGCTCGTGAAAAATGATTTGGGGCTTTCCATAAAGTTACTCAAAGGCTGTCTCCTTCTGACTATAGCATAGATATCACGCCCCGTTGTAGGGACCGATTTATCACGTCCTTGTTGACAGTACAAATGCTAACAGGACGTGATAAATCGGTCTCTACAACGAGCCGGGAGGAAGAGGACACAAAAAACCCCCTAGCGTATAGGGGTATGGCGGATTTATTGCACATTCCCCTCATCTCGCGGAACATAAAGTGCGATGTTCCACCGGAATTGGCACCCTTCCTGCTGTATTATTAGCAGATGGGTTGCCGGGCTTCGTCGGGCCGTTTCCCTCCACCTCTCTGGATGAGAGTGTTCTCATTGCGTATTCAGTTGTTGGTTTGCTTCGCAAGCTACTTGCTTAATGATAGCAACATTCTACGATACCAAAGGGAAGGTTGTCAATTCTACAAGAATGTGTCGCTTACCTTTGGTGGTAAGCGACACATTCTTGTGAAATTCCTAAATTTTAGGTGCCAGACTCCCAGGAATTAAGATACTTATCTTGCTCTGCTGTAAGCGTGTCGATGTGTACGCCCATTGCGGAGAGTTTGAGACGTGCAATCTCTTTGTCCATTTCGGAAGGAATGGTGTAGACGTGTGGCTGCATCTCTTTGGCATGTGTAAGCATATATTCGGAGCCAAGTGCCTGATTCGCAAAGCTCATATCCATTACACTAGCGGGATGTCCCTCGGCGGCGGAGAGATTGACGAGACGACCTTCGGCGAGCAAATGTACATGACGACCATCACTATAGGTGTATTCATCAACGAAGTCACGAACACGACGCTTGGCGGTTGCCATCTTCTCAAGCGCAGGAATGTTGATTTCGTCGTTGAAGTGACCTGCATTGGAAATTAAAGCACCTTCCTTCATGTTCTCAAGATGCTGCTGGTCAATAACGTTGACATTGCCTGTGACGGTCACAAAGATATCGCCGACTTTAGCCGCTTCAACGCCGGGCATGACGCGATAGCCATCCATAACGGCTTCGAGCGCACGGGTGGCATCGACCTCTGTCACGATGACGTTGGCACCTAGACCCTGAGCACGGGATGCAACACCACGTCCACACCAGCCATAGCCAAAGACCACAACGGTACGACCGGCTATGAGAATGTTAGTTGAGCGAATGATCGCGTCGATGACGCTCTGACCTGTTCCATAGCGGTTATCGAACATGTGCTTGGTGTCAGAGTCGTTTACGGCCAGCACGGGAAACTTGAGCACACCGTCGCGCTCCATGCTCTTGAGACGAATAACGCCGGTTGTTGTCTCTTCCATGCCACCAATGATATCGGCAATCAGTTCGGGACGCTTGGAGTGAATGGTTGACACGAGGTCGCAACCATCATCCATCGTCATTTGCGGCTTGTGGTCAAGCACAGCATTGATATGACGATAGTAGACCTCTTCGTTCTCACCCTTGATGGCATAGGTCGGAATGCCGTATTCGTGGACAAGTGCAGCCGCAACATCGTCCTGTGTCGAGAGTGGGTTAGAGGCGCACAGCACGAGATCAGCACCGCCAGCTTTCAGTGTGATGGCGAGGTTTGCGGTCTCTGTCGTGATATGCAAGCAGCCAGACATACGAATGCCTTTAAGCGGCTGGTCTTTCTCAAAACGCTCCCGAATGAGACGTAACACGGGCATTTCTTTAGCAGCCCATTCGATACGGCCTTTACCACGTTCGGCTAGCGTGATGTCTTTCACATCACCAGAAATTGAGGTTGTCATGGTTTTATGAATATTCCCTTCTTTATGCGTAACAACGCGCTTGCCAACAAACAACTCGGTTGGCAAGCGCAACATGTTTGCAATGATACCTATATCTTACAACATTTGTAGGGACCGATTTATCACGTCCCCATTCATAGTTGATATGTCAGGAGAGGACGTGATAAATCGGTCCCTACAGGGGGTGCCAATTTGGATCAAAGTGCGAGTAGGTCACAAGTTCTTTGTAGCGTTGAGCGATATCGTCAATAGTCAAGCTACGTAGACGATTGACGCTAAAGTCGGCGCAGACGAACGAGCCAATGATGTTGCCATGAACGACTGCTCGTTTGATATCGTCGACGGTATAGCGTCCGTCAAGACCCGGTTTGACGGTAGAGAGATAGCCAAGAAGACCGCCGGCGAAACCGTCGCCTGCTCCTGTAGGGTCGATGACCTCTTCCAAAGGATAGGCTGGCGCGGTAAAATAGGTGCCATCTGCTCCAAAGAGGAGCGCACCATAGCTTCCCAATTTCACCACAACGTATTGTAAACCCATACTCAACAGTTGGCGCACACCCTTGAGGATGCTGGACTGCTCGGTGTACTGGCGAACCTCTTCCTCGCTCATGAGCAGAATGTCCACACGCTTGATGACTTCTGTCAAACCCTCTTTCGCCGTATTGAGCCAAAGTTCCATCGTATCCAAAACGGTGAGACGCGGGTGCGGCATCTGATCGAGCACTTCTAGCTGAAGCGTTGGTTGAATATTGGCGAGAAAGACAAGCGGACTCTGCTTGTACGATTCGGGGATGACGGGATGAAAATTCGCGTACACGCCAAGTTGTGTGTCAAGCGTATCGCGAGAGTTCATATCCATGTGGTAGCGACCTAACCAGTAGAATGTTTTCCCGTCTTCAATCTGCAACCCATCGAGATTGATTGGTCGGCTACGGAAAAGGTCAAGATACTTCTGTGGAAAATCAGTACCGACTACCGCGACAAGATTTACAGAATCGTAGAGCGATGCAGCGATTGAGAAGAACGAGGCGGCACCTCCAAGCACATGATCGACCTTCGCAAACGGTGTCTCTACACCATCAAAAGCAACGGACCCAACAACAAGAATAGGCACGAATAGCCCTCCATTTGCACAAAAACATAGTATTAGACGGGAGTGGCATCATTAAGATGCTCGATCACTCCATCAAGAAATGCAAGTGTATTATTAAATTTTGCTCGCGCTAAATCGCGAGCAGGCTCCGTATTCAGAGATTGATACAGGTCGATAAAACGTTCTTCGATATGACGCAACATAGCGGCAAGCATGTCACCGGTGACGGCGCGATTGGTATAACGCGCCCCGATCTCAATTAATGACGTTACAACGGCCAAACCGCTCAATCGTCCCAGCTTGTCAGCATCATACAGAATACGACCTTCAAGCGATGGCGACATACCACTTTGCTCGGCAGTACCGGAAGTCATATGTACCAGGATAGCTTGCTCCACTTTTTGTACAAGCTCTGGAGCTACATGCTGTTCCTGCAGATACTCAACCGCCATTTGCGCGGAAGCGATCTGATGCTGCTGAAAACCTTGTGAGGCCGTCGAAATATCATGCAAGTAGGCGGCCAGCACCAACGCATCCATATCTACCGGTGTAGTATCGCTCTCATCCGGTGCTTCACGCTCCAGGGCCAGCATTTTACAGTTTGCCACCACAATGCTAGCATAACGAAATCCTTCGTTGCCAAGCGTTCTTTCAGCGTACGCGGCGGTCGTTTGAATTATTTTTTCCCGCTCCTCAGTGCTCATTCTGTTTCCCCTTTCCAACGTCCTGCTTCTCAGCATCATATGCCCCACACATATCAGCCAATATTGTACTGTATGGAGGGCGAGCAATGCCGCGCTCTGTGATAATAGCGGTTATGTACTCATGAGGGGTGACATCAAAAGCTGGATTGGCGACGGAAACACCTGCTGGCGCAATACGCATCCCACGCACAGTAGTTACCTCGTCCGAACTACGCTGCTCGATGGGAATGAACTCACCAGTGGATAGCGATAGGTCTATTGTCGAGCGAGGCGCAACAACATAGAATGGGATGGCATGAGCATGAGCCAGCACCGCAACGCTATAGGTACCAATTTTGTTCGCAACATCGCCGTTGGCAGCGATACGATCAGCACCAACAAACACAGCTTTTATTCCGCCGTGACGCATGAAATGTCCAGCCATGTTATCAGTAATCAATGTCAAAGGCACTCCTGCCTGTTGTAGTTCCCAGGCTGTCAAACGAGCACCCTGCAATACAGGACGCGTCTCGTCCACATACACATGCACATGTTTACCAGATGTATGCGCTGTGTAAATCGGTGCAAGCGCGGTTCCACTACCTACAGTCGCAAGAGCACCAGCATTGCAGTGAGTCAGCAGCACATCGCCATCAGCAATCAAGCTCGCACCGTAGAGACCCATTTGTGTACACGCGGCGACATCTTCAGATGCAATTAAAAGTGCTTCATTCAGTAAACGCTTATACATATCCTGCGTAGAGTCTGCTTCAACACTGGCACAACGCAGCATACGTTCCACGGCCCATGCAAGATTTACAGCTGTTGGACGCGTACTCCGAAGCATTTGACCAACAGTGCGCAAATGCGCCCGTGCTTGCTCCATCGTTATATTCACGCCTTGCTCACGTAGTAAACGAAAAAGCGCAAGAGCCATACCGAAGGCCGCAGTTACACCGATAGCAGGCGCACCGCGAACTTTGAGCGTTGTGATTGCAGAAGCAACCTGCTCTTCATGAGTCAGATTAAGTGTCTCCACCTGTAACGGAAGCCGTGATTGGTCGAGCAGACACACAAAGGCGGAATCGTTCTCTTCCTCCCACCATACGGTTCGGATATCTGCTTGTGTGAGTTGGAAATGTGTATCCACTAGCGTACGCCCATATTTCTTTATTCTATTTTCATCACTTGCGCGAAAAGGAACTTGTTACAACGAGCAATAGCCGGAAGGCGAGCATGTCCACCCAATAGTACTAACTCTAAGAGACATTATAGCTTAACTTTCACTCAAGTATGCTAACATGATAGTCGATACCACACGCGAGTGCAAGTATATATGACCATTTCGGTATGTTACTCGTAGCGTCGGTTGTCCGTTCCACTACACAGAAGGCTGAAAAGCCTTGTCTCCACCGGCAGATGTGGCGTAACGCTCACACTCCTGAGATATGTGTTGCAATCTCTTGCATTGGAACGGACAAGAGAATAATTGTAGCCAGCGAAGGGATTGTAGCGCATGGCCCAGGTGGAAACAAAAGAAACTTCCTGGTCATTTGACCAAATTTACGACGAATATAAAACACCTATTTATAACTATGTGTATCATTTAGTGGGGGACCGTGAGCAGGCGGATGATCTTACGCAGGACACGTTTCTAAAGGCGTTCAAAGCACTGCCTAAGATGGATGGTAGCCTAAAGTTATCGGCATGGCTATATCGTATTGCAACAAATACAGCATATGACGCATTGCGTCGGCGCAAATTGATTGCATGGATGCCATGGCAGGACCTTGACCATGAACCTGCTGATGTTGAGAGTGCAGACCCGCAAGAGATCTATGGCACTACAGAGTTAGTGCGTACTGCTCTGCGTCGCATGCCTCAACAGTATCGTTCAGCATTACTCTTGTACACACAGGAAGGCTTCTCGTACAGTGAGATTGCCCACACATTGAATATTGCCGAGAGTGGCGTCAAGATGTATCTCTCTCGCGCACGTCAGTCGTTTCGAGAACACTATAAGTCCCTTGAACAGGGAGGAGGCAACTCATGAGTACAGAGCATGTCGAGGATTTATTAAGCGCATACCTTGACAATGCTCTTTCTCAAGAGGACCAGTCTGCCGTTTCTACGCATCTTCAAACATGTGCATCATGTGATACTATTTTGTCTGATTTCCGTCGATTTGATGCACTTCTGGCGCAACAGCCACGTGTTAGCCCTGGCGCAAATCTGCGGCAAAGAATATTCTCGTCACCAGAATACCTCGAACTCACGACACAGGTGCCAGAGAAACACAGTACAGGTGCTAGTGACCTAGAAGATCGACAGACACTCCCTCAAAAACGAGCACGTATTCATAATGAAAGTCACCCGCACCTTGTTGCACTGTCAACTAAGGCACAACCCTCTCCTCTTTCTATGCAGGAGACGAAGGCGCGCGTTCGCACCCCACAACGTCGACATATGCATATACAACGCTTTATGCAAGTAGCGATTGCTGCGTGTCTTTTACTTACAATTGGAGTGGGTAGCTTTATCGGCTGGAACCTATGGCAAGAGCAGGGAAAAACAACTCATACAGATGGTATTATCCCTCCACAGTCACTCCATCAAGGTGGTCCATTACCAGCAGGAACACGTTTTGTTTTCCTGAAAGACGGGGGACTGTGGAGTACACCGGAAGATGGTAGTGCACAAGCCATTCGTTTAACACCAGCATTGGTGAACGTTGCTCCTCATTGGGTCGTCAATCCCGCCCCTACGGGTCATAATGCAGGAAATCTTCTTGCATATGTAGATACAAAACAAGGCTATCTTCATACGCTCCGCTCCGATGGACAGAGCGATACGACCATCAGACAACTGCTGGTACAAAATCCCTCAGCGGCTTCCTGGAATACGTCTGCTGGTCAGTCTGTCTTGACGAGCTTATCATGGTCTCCTGATGGTCGCACACTTGCTTTTGTTGGAACGAACGCAAAAACCTCGACGGTTTACATGTACTCAACGAATACTAATTCAGTACAGCCTATTGCACTCCCAGATCCAGGCTCTATCTCGCATCTTGTATGGTCTCCAAACGGCGTACGTATAGCGTTTGGCCTTACACACACTAATGGGACCACAAGCATTCTCGATTATAATGTGTCGACACAAGAAGTCTTAACCGTTGTGCCAACCATTGCAGGTACGCAAAATCTTCGTGATGTGTTACTTACTCTTGATTGGACACCACAAAATGATGCACCTGCTCTCACCTGGAGTGTTGGTACACAAGGGCATGTACATACTATATGGTTGCGACATGTTGGTACAACTACTAGCGATGCACAAACTCCTCTTCTCAACAGTGGTGACTATACACAGGCTGTCTACAGTCGTTATGGAGAACATGGTACAGGTGAATGGCTTCTTGATCGTGCCCTTTCAACAAACACAGATATACTGCTGTCACTCGCACTAACGGGTGAGGTTCGTACAATAGCAAGCGGTAGTCAAATAGGTGTAGTTCAATGGGCATCAGATGGCAAACACATCACGTATTTCGATAATTTTGCCTCCGGCACTGGTACACTGCATAGTGTAGATACGACAACGAGTGTTAATACGTTAATCGTACACGCTGTACAGAGTACGCCAGCCCCAGTGTGGTCAGCCGACGGAAAGCAACTTCTGTATCACACTGGCACACACAACGTTGTGGTAGATACGCAAAACAACAAGATACAGCTTCCCATCACAGCTCCTGACGCTACGTTTGCATGGTCTACAATGCTCCCTCATAGAGCTATTATAGCACTACAAACTGCCGTTTACCTCGTTGATACTCAACACAATACAGCGAAAGCGTTGAGTATTCAGGGTGCTACTGGCCCTATTGTGTGGACTCAAGTACCGTAAGGATTGTGTATTTCTTCCTCTTATTAACATTGCATCAACTGGTTGAGAACGGAATACATTGATCCCTACGAATGACGATAGCATGTATAAAATTCTTATTATCGATATTCACACATCTTTCACAAAAAACCATAAAATTTTCATAAGTTTTTCATGCCGAATTTGTATAGTATAGAAGAGTCATATTGTATAGCCACTACGAAGTGGGGTGTATGTGTTTTGGAGGAGTATTCAATGATAGCAAT
>CAXTUE010000196.1:0-4073 GCA_964247355.1 uncultured Ktedonobacteraceae bacterium
GCCGAGGCACCATGCAACCGCTTGCCATATTGTTCCAGCATCAGGGTGATTGAGAAGCAGACCACGCACCGCGTTGATCACCAACGTAATCGGCTGGTGTTCCGCGAACACACGTAACCAGTCAGGCATACTTTTTGTTGGCACAAATGCGCTACTGGCAAAGGTCAAAGGAAAGAGCCAGATGAAGCCAGCAGATTGAGCCGCCTCCACACTGCTCACCGCCAGACCAATTGTTGCCGATATCCAGGAAAAGGCAAAACTGACAAACAAGAGCATACCAATAGCACCTGCTAACTCAAGAAATGAGCCTTCGGGTCGAAAACCAACTAACAATCCAACAATCCACATGATGGCGACAACAATCACGTTTCGCACAAGGTCAGACAACGTACGACCAGTCAAAACGGCGGATTTCGCCATCGGCAGTGAGCGGAAGCGGTCTACCAAACCTTTTTGTATGTCGTTGGCGAGACCAATTCCTGTTGTGGTCGAGCCAAAGATGACCGTCTGTGCAAAGATGCCCGCCATTAAGTAGTTGACATAGGATGTGCCTTGCACCGCAATTGCGCCGCCAAATACGTAGCGGAAGAGCAGAACAAAAATGACCGGCTGAATGGTCGAGAAGATCAACTCTTCAGGAATACGTGGAATTTGTCTCAAGTTGCGACCTGCAAGGACGAGCGCGTCGGTAAACGTCCAGTAGAGCGAGGGACGCGTCAGTGGCACAAATGGTTCATCTATACGAATATCGCTCATCGGGAACTCCTTACCAAAGCCTGTGCGGCCTTTTCGTCTACAGGTGTTTCTTCGTCACTTGCGGCCCGACCGGTAAGAGCGAGGAAGACATCATCAAGCGTGGGACGGCGTAATGCTAGATCGTCCAGGTTAATGTGCGCGGCATCCAGGTCGCGTACGACTGACACAAGCAATTGGGCACCACGCGCGACTGGTACGACGAGACGACGAGCAGTTGCATCGGTTTGAATCTCGCCCGCGCTATACGAACGTACTGCTTGCAGAGCATCATTCAGGTCGCTTCCACGCGCTACGGTAATCTCAAGACGTTCACCACCGACCTGTGTTTTCAATTCGTCGGCGGTCCCTTTCGCAATGACGCGTCCATGATCGATAACCATAATCTGGTTCGCCAGTTGATCGGCCTCTTCCAGGTACTGCGTTGTAAGCAACACTGTTGTACCCTCGGAGACAAGACCTCCAATCACGTCCCACATTGAGAGACGACCACGCGGGTCAAGACCCGTTGTCGGCTCATCCAGGAATATAACAGGTGGAGTGACAATCAAGCTCGCCGCAAGGTCAAGACGACGACGCATACCACCAGAGTAGGTCTTGACAGTTCGGCCTGCTGCGGCAACGAGATCAAAGCGTTCGAGTAGCTCGTTAGCGCGCCTTTTGGCAACCGCTCCCGATAGATGGTATAACTGGCCGAACATCTTCAGGTTTTCGTAGCCGGTAAGAAATTCATCAACGGCGGCGTATTGACCCGCGAGACCAATGCGTGAACGTAGGGCGTCGGCATCTTTTACAACGTCCAATCCGGCTACCTCTGCATGCCCTGCATCGGGCTTTAAAAGCGTGGTCAGAATACGCACAGCCGTTGTCTTACCTGCACCATTGGGGCCGAGAACACCCAGCACAGTTCCCTCTTCGGCAACTAAATCTAGCCCGGCGAGGGCGTGTGTCTTTCCATAATGTTTTTGAAGTCCCTCGGCTAAAATAGCCGGTCTATTCGACATGGTATACTTCCTCTCACAAATTTTCTAACAACAAGATATGGTCCTGTTGATGAAAGGCAAACATAGTTCTATAAAGCTTTCAGCCCCTACTCATCTGTTCCATTGTAGAGTCAGAAAAGTGGAAAACATCCGGTGCAATGACAGGACAACACTCCTATGCACAGACGGTGGAACGTTGACCAACGTATCACAATATGTTACAATGCTTCTATACGGACAATTGTCCGTATAGAAGCATTGTAACGGACAATTGTCCGTTTGTCAAGAGGAGAGAGAATGCTAGAAGAAATTCGTGATGCCTCAATGCTGGATCGTTCATCGGTACAGGGTCGTGGACAGACGCGACCTGAGCGGCGCGATGCAAGAGAGCATCGCCAACGAATTCTGCAAGTTGCTCAACACCTCTTTGCTCAACATGGAGTTCATGCTGTCAGTATGCACCAGATCGCTAAAGCCGCCGGTGTGGGACAGGGAACGCTGTATCGCCGCTATGCGCACAAAGGCGATTTGTGTATGGACCTGTTGCGAGAGCGGCACGAGCAACTGCAAGCCGACATCTCAACACTCTTTACTACAAAGGCAGATGCACCAGCACTTGAGCGACTCGATGGACTCCTGGCCTTGAGCGTCACATTTCTCGAAGAGCAAGGAACGCTACTCAGCCCCGTTGCATTCACCGAGATGCAAGAGACGATGTGCAACGAACCTATAGACATGCAGTTTCCTCCGTTTTACCTCTGGTTACACAATCTTTTTGCTGCTTTGCTTACTGAAGCTGTAGAGCGTAAGGAGCTAGCCGCGCTCGATACCTCCTTCACGGCGGACGCCATTCTTGTCACGCTCAATCCTATGTTCTATTCTATGCAGCGCCATGAACGGGGTCTCTCGCCCGAAGCGGTTCTGCAAGGATTACGTCATATTTACGTACATGGCATGAAAATGACATATAGTATAGAATAGTACTCGTTATCTACCAGATAGTACTAGATGAATCTCTTCCACCAGTAGCTTGATGTATACTCATTATGGCGTTTTCTTGTATCCCTGTTTTTTAACTGGTCAAGGTGAGGTCATATGCAGCCGCAACGTCAGACTATGACTGATCGCCTCGCCGATGTTATTCACATCATCCATATTGGGGGCAAGAGTGGTGTGCTCACAGTCGAGCGTGGCGAGCGCAAAACAGTAGAAGAAGGTTTTATTACGTTCGTCAGTGGACGTGTTGTTGAGGCGAGAGCAGGTACGCAGACAGGTCTTGTCGCATTCAATTATCTCATCACATGGCAGGCGTGCCGTTTTTCCTTGCAGAGTTCCTATGAAGGCGATATACCAGCATCACATTCTATCCAACCTTTTGCATATCATACTGCGATAAGCCCAAGAAAAAGCATCGTAACTCAGCGTTTGAATAATACAGGCATGCAAGCGAGAGTACCCAGGCGGCAACCATTGGGGGAAGAAATGTTGCAACAGCCAGGAAATACGCACATATCGCGTACTCATCGTCACTTACTTTTGTTGATTGACGGACATCGGACTAGAAGCGATCTCGCGCGCCTCATGGGGCGTAGCTTGAGCGAGATACACGAATTGCTTAGCGTTTTAGAGCGTCAGGGTTTTATTCAAGCATAGTAGCCTCTAACTGGAAGGAACTATACATGTCAAACTCTTTTCAATTCCAACCCAAAAGGCTCTCACTAACTGTAAAAGTCTCTGCTCTACTTGTACTGGCCGTTGTAATTCCATTGCTGATCACTGTAATTGGGAGCGAACTGATTCTGCGCCCAACATTGATGTCACAAGCGCAGACAGGAATGAGAAACGATGCACAGGCTCATGTACAGGCAATTGATGCCCTGCTCATTGCGCGCACACAAGACGTGGGCTTTCTGGGACAATATTTTGCGATTCAGCACTATCTTTCGGGGCAGGAGGCGTACAGACAGCAAGCTCTTAATGAGTTAGCACTGGGCTATCGTCTTGATGCAAACTACAGTACGTGGACACTCTTTGATACGCAGGGGCATATTCGCCTCTCCTACCCTGCGTTACCCGGTCTTCGTGGCAAGTACATAGTGGCACCAGAAATTATGCAGCAGTTGCATGGTGTAAATAAGACGCGTATTTCTGATGTCTATTTTGACAATGCCACACATATGGCCTATGTCGATATATATGCATCAATAACTGCTCCTAATACAACACTACTTGGTTTTGGACGTTCGACATTGAAGCTGAACGAAGTATGGACATCAGTCAATAACGAGACAAACGCCGCTCCTGGAAGCTACGCCATGATTCTTGATAATCATGGAG
>CAXTUE010000196.1:4083-8332 GCA_964247355.1 uncultured Ktedonobacteraceae bacterium
CTCGATCATAACGGTCTACCTGTTGCATATACGAATCCAGATACTACACAACTCACACTTCCTCCGGCCCTGTTCAAAGCCGTTGCTCCTCTTTCTCCTCAACTGCAACAACGCATCAGAGACGAAAATCTGTATGGCAATAGTCGTAGTGCTGTCGATGTTTTACCCGATTCTACACTTGCCAGTATAGGGCAGGATACACCAACATTCCAATTTACGCCAGCGTTACAGCGCGAACCTTTTCAAGCATATCGCGTACCGTGTCAAGTAGTCCCGTGGACATATTTTGTACTTCGACCTGTCAATTCGATCACTGGTCCCGCCAACCAACAAGACATTTACCTTATTTTGATTGCTGCCGTGACTACTCTGCTCGCGGCTCTTGCCGGTCTTTTCGTTGGTCGCGGCATTACACAGCCTATTCTAAAATCGGTTTCATTTTTGCGCAAAAGTAGTCTGTCATTGAACGAATTGGCGTCGAGCGAACAGGTGACGACAACCGAGCAACGCTGGATAGTTGAGACCTCGCAGACTGGCCTGAAATCAGTAGAGTATTACGTGGAAGCTACCAGCATCGCGGCTCATCAACTCAATGCAGTTGGGGGAGAACTATTGAGAAACTGGGAGAGGTTTGAGCCGTGGCAAACAAAACAACACTTGGAGCAGATTGTGTCTACTGCAAATTATATTGGCAGTGCTGCCTCTCACCAGGAGCGTAGTAGCAAAAGCCTTTCTACCGCGCTACGTGTCACGATGCAGGTGACAGATCAACTTGTGGCGGGAGCTACCTCTGCTGCCGCAGCATCCGCTCAATTGGAGCAAGTTATTGAACAGCTACGGCAGGTTGTCGGAGAGTAGTGTATGGAGAAGGATTGCCGAAATATGAGACTCTTTGGAAACATACGTTACCTTGCCTCTGGCTTGTTGCTACTTGTAGCTCTCGTCTTAGCTTCTTGTAACGCTGGTAACAATACGACGAATAGTGATCTTCCTGGTGGAAATGGGGGAAAGGGATGTACAAAGGTTGGCATTCTATTACCTGAGACTGCTTCCTCGGATCGCTGGGAGACAAAAGATCATCCCCTACTCGTGCAAGCTGTCAATGCTGCTATTCCAGGCGTTCACATTGACTATGCAAATGCCCAGGATAGTGCGGCTACGCAAATGAGTCAAGCTGAGACGGACCTGGCAAATGGCGATTGCATGCTCATCGTTGGTGCCCATGATAGTGTCGCGGCATCTGCCATTGTCGCAAAGGCGAAGGCACAGAATGTGCCTGTTATCGCGTATGACCGCCTCATTCAGTCTAAGGACGTGAACTACTACATATCTTTTGACAACGAGAAAGTGGGTGTGTTACAGGGACAATACATCGCTAAACACTATCAAGAGTATCAAAGAAATGGTGTTGTCAATATCGCGATGCTGGGCGGCTCACAGACAGATACAAATGCCTTGATGTTTAGCAAGGGCGCGCATTCTGTTCTCGATCCTCTCTTTGCCAGTGGAAATCTCAAGAACGTGTATGAGAATTTTACACCCGATTGGAGCAATAGCACTGCTCAGGTCGAGATGGAGACAGCATTATCCGATCAGACAAATAATATCCAGATTGTGTATGCCGCCAATGATGGCCTCGCAAATAGTGTGATCACATCGCTCAAAGCCGTCAATCTGGATGGAAGGGTGCTTGTAACGGGACAGGATGCGACAACTACCGGCATTCATAATATATTGCTCGGTAAACAGAGTATGACCGTGTACAAACCTATCGCGCAAGAGGCTCAGTCAGCAGGAAGTCTTGTCAAAGCACTCTACGCAGGCACAAGTATTAACGCGCTAACGCATGGTGCGACGGTTTCAACCTGCGATGGCGGCACTGTTCGAGCGGTTCTCGATACACCTCTTGCTGTCGAGCGCAATACCATTGCATCGACCGTCATTGCCGACAAATTCATCAAAAAAAGTGACGTGTGCAATGGCATCCCTGCTGGCACTGCTGGCGTTTGTTAGCAACCATGGCACCCGCAAGGGGCGACTCCCCTTGCGGGTGCCATGGTCTCTACACACTGTTATATTTGCCCAACCAATCGCGCAAGACGTATCTGCTCTTCTGCGGGATTTGTGACCGATATAGACATGACAAGTAGTTCATCTAAACCATTGTGAAGCAGTTCGGTCAGTCTTGCCGTAACATCCGCATCATTTCCTGAGACGACGAGGCTATCAATCAACTCGTCAGCCATTGTGCCGTCTTCGGCAACGGGAAAGCCAGCCTCCGCGAACATGCTAGCGTAGAATGGCAAGCGTCCATAACGCCCAATTTGTTTACGCGCTGCAGCCAACACCGCCAGACGGTCCTCGCTGAGTGCGACAGGAATATGTGCTATCAACGGAGGAACGCTCCGTGCATGACGCGTCGCGCCCGCACGTAAGGCAGGCAGTGCTCTATTAAGCAGATACGGGACCGGACTTACCCAGGAAATCGCGCCGTCCGAAACCTCGCCTGCTACATAATAAGCTCCTTCGCGTAAGGCAGAGACAAGTAGTGGCGTCTTTGGTGTACGTGGAAACGAGGACTTGATGGTATAAAAGCGACCCGTGTGCTCGATCTTGCCATCCCAGAGTAGCGTACGTAGAATGCCTACATACTCACTCAGGTGCTCCATCGGCGTCGGCATCGCCAACCCATACACGCCTTCTATAATCGGACGATGACTTGGGCCGACGCCTAAGCGTAGCCTATTAGGAGCGAGATCGTGCAGTGCTAATACCTGTTGAGCAAGCGCGAGCGGATGACGTGGATAGGTTGGTACAATAGCCGTTCCCATAATCACATGTTGCGTCTGTACTGCGGCAGCCGCGAACGTTGTCAACGTATCGGGTGACGGTGTGCCCTGCGTCATCCAGATTTGTTGTACGCCAGCCGCCTCCGCCGCTACAATCGCCGCAACAGCCGCTTTTGTGTCTGAACCAGATACCACTAAACCGATACGTTCGCGCAGGGGGTTTTGTGCTGGAGTTTCTGTGTTAGTAGGAGATGTGTTGTCGCTCTGCATGTACGTGTTAGCTCCTTTGAGTAACAGTGCCATTAATGAAAGTTGTAGGGACGGATGTTTATGGGAATGACGTTCTCATATCGCTTGTTATAATCGAAATAACATACCGTCTGCTATGACTAACACAGGAGAGGCACAATGTCATTCCCGCCATTTAGTTTTCTTGCCCATCTCGAATGTCCGCGTTGTCATACATGCTATGACGCGAATACACTTGCACATCTTTGCACCTGTGGCTCTCCACTTCTTGCACGTTATGACCTTGACGAGGCACGAAAGTATTTTAACAAGGAAATGCTACGTGAGCGAGAGCATACACTATGGCGTTATCATGAACTACTACCTGTGCATTCTCCTGAAAACATCGTGACGTTGGGCGAAGGTATGACACCTTTGTTACCTCTACACCGGCTTGGCCCAAAGCTCGGTATGTCTCGTTTGTTTGTGAAAGATGAGGGCGTAATTCCTACAGGAAGTTTCAAGGCACGTGGAGCAGCTGTAGGAGTATCGCGTGCGAAGGAACTCGGCGTAAGGACACTTGCTATGCCTACCAATGGCAATGCTGGCGGTGCGTGGGCGACGTATGCGGCACGCGCAGGTATAGAGGCAGTTATCGTCATGCCAGAGGCTGCGCCAACGATTACGCGTAATGAGTGCGCAATTGCAGGAGCGAGATTGTTTCTAGTCAACGGGCTAATCAGTGATGCTGGTGCGATTGTAGGGCGAGCTGTTAAGCAACAGAGATGGTATGATGCCTCAACACTCAAAGAACCCTATCGTATCGAGGGGAAAAAGACGATGGGCTACGAACTTGCGGAGCAATTTCAGTGGGATATGCCTGATGTGCTCCTGTATCCAACGGGCGGCGGTGTCGGTATCATTGGTATTTATAAGGCGTTGCGCGAATTGCAGCAACTTGGCTGGATTGGTAAACGTCTTCCACGTCTGGTCGCTGTGCAAGCGAGTGGGTGCGATCCAATTGTACAGGCATGGCAGGCAGGAAAAACGGAATCTCAGTTTAAAAAAGCCTCTAGCACGATTGCTTTCGGCATTAACGTTCCAAAAGCACTGGGCTATTTTCTTGTGTTAGAGGCGGTCTACAATACTCATGGATGTGCGGTTGCGGTAAGCGATGACGAACTATTGCAAGCACAAGCGACTCTTGCCGCAAGTGAAGGACTGTTTGTATG
>CAXTUE010000197.1:0-8301 GCA_964247355.1 uncultured Ktedonobacteraceae bacterium
CATCACGTCCGTCTCTGGCCTCTCACTCCGGCAAACGGACGTGATGAATGCGGTCCCTACAGGCGTTTGTGCGTCTGCATCGCCCTCTTTTGAAAAACCTCCTGATGAAAGCATTCTCCTTGCGGGTGCCCTGGTCTCACTACAAACCGTTTTTGAGGCTTACGCTAACGTCTATGAGGCTAATCCCCTTGTGGGCGTCCGTTGGTTCAATTACTATAGTATTTCGATACCTGACTATGTGTGTGACCCTGAATCTGTTTTTTCACGATTCAGGAGACTTTGTATCTCCTCGAACATCGTCTCAACATCGCCAAAGGAACGGTAGACACTGGCAAAGCGGATGTATGCGATTTTGTCCATACGCCGTAGGTGTTCCATCACCAGTTCGCCTATGACGGTGCTTGGTACCTCTTGTTTGCCGAGGTGATAGAGTTCCTGCTCGATCTCTTCAACCGCGTTCTCGATCTCGCCTGCGGGCAATGGTCGCTTCTCACACGCCTTACGAATACCAACATAGAGTTTTTGCCGGTCAAACGGTTCGCGTCTCTGGTCCTGTTTGATAACCATCAGATGAAATTTCTCGACCCGCTCATATGTGCTAAAGCGACCTTTACAGTGCTCGCACTCGCGCCGCCGGTGTATTGCATCACCTATGTCGCGTGAGTCCTTAACGCGCGACTCCGTTCCGCCACAAAATGGACATTTCATACCTTGTCTACCCGCTCTCTAAAACAATGTAATAGAAGTATAGTACCACATTGTTGGTAGAAGAGGTACATAGAATGTGATTGAACATAATACACAGGATACAAAACGCGTGTAGGGACCGCATTTATCACGTCCGTCTTGGGTCTCTCACACTGGCAAACGGACGTGATGAATGCGGTCCCTACCTTCAGGATAGTTTGTGAAACGCCCTGATTGTAGCCCTTACAGCTTAATTGTTACGCTACCCTACACAAGAACCGCATCACCAACATGCTCGCGCGTGGCAAGAGGAACTGTAGCCACTTCTTGTCGGTGCGATGAGGAAGAGTTATGAACCTCATTTGGACTAATCTTTCCCACATACCCTGAACGCAGACGAGCACCCTCACGCCAGTACGCATACCAGTAGGGGCCGTGCCCTTGCCCATCACGACACGTGCTACATGATATCTTGCCACATTTACGATGTTGTAGTTGATAAGTAATATGTAGATCATTTGGTAATTCTGTCATTATAGCCGCACATCCTTCTTCCGCAGTTACACATTCATAATGCTTCTGTCTGTTCCACCAGTAGAGTACCATGTAAGTATGAATATTGTGTGAATATGTAACCTCGAAAAATGAAAGAAAATTCACAACTTGTGAATAACGTACTTGTATATGTCGATTGTTCGATAACACCTTTTTCATATGTTTTGTCTTGCACAGAACTCTCCTAGTAAGAGTTCTGTTACATAATTTCTTTTGGGTGCTATAATAGACGTATACCAATCCCAGGGGCAAAGTGTCACCTATTCCTTAGTTCCGTGTTGTCTTTTTGAGAGTAGAAGAGGAAACCTATGCAACTCATTATCAAAGGCAGACAGATGGAAGTCACTTCTCAGTTGCGTCAAAGGATTGAGCGCAAAGTCCAGCGCCTTACACGCCTGATACCAGAAACCGCTCGTGTCGAGGTCACCGTTACGGAAGAGCACACGCGTAGTAATCGCGACCGCTTTTGTGTACAACTGGCCATTTCCGGTACAATGCAAGCAATACATAGTGACGTAAGCGCGTTGAATGTCACAACCGCACTCGACCTCGTGCTTGATAAGGTCGTCGCACAGCTCGGAAGGAAAAAGGCGCGTCAGGTAGCAATACGTCGGCATGCAAATGCGGTGAAAGTGCTTGCCTTGTCGCGTACGGGAACACTGTTAGCAGAAGAGGAAGAGCAGGACGAGGAGTACATGAATCCGTCAGTGCTAGAAGAGGAGCAGAATGAGGAAATCTGGTCGCAGGTCAAAGAAATTCGTCGTCTTCCAACCCGACCAATGAACGACCAGGAAGTCATTGCCCAAATGGAGCATCAGAACGTCTCCTTTCTCCCTTTCTTCAATGAAGAAACAGGTACCGTTAACGTGATGTACAAGCTTGAAGCTGGTGGTTATGGCCTGCTTGTTCCTGCTATTGAGTGACTTGATATAGCAATAAAATACTTGCCACGTATTCACATATGTGGCAAGTATTTTATTACTACATTACCTGTAACGTTATATCAAACTGCCAGGGACGAACAAATTCCACCTCAAGTTGAGCGAGTGGATCGATGGCGCGTAGCGTAAGGGTACGGGCTTCAGGTGAAGGTAGCGGTTGAAAACGTGCCGTGCCTTGATATACTGCATTACTCGGTCCGCTTGCAAGTTCTGGCCGTGCGAGCAACAAACCACCACGCTCTCCTTTCCACTCCACGCCTGTTGAGTCGCGCAAAGAGAAAATGATACGTGGTACAAAGGCAAAGCCAGCAGGAAATGGTGGACGCATCCAGAGATAGCGTATCTCGAAGTGTTCTTGATACAAGCGTATCTGGTGCAGAATGAGCGTTGTTCCATTCTGCTTCTGCTCCATTTCCAGCGTCAACGTGCGCAGTGGTTCGCGGGCCTGGGGAGGCGGTGTTAGTCGCTCTTGTGTTTTAGGCGCGGCAACCACGACTGGCGGACGAGAAGCAAGCTCTAGTGCCTTTGTTGAAAAAGGTGCTGGGTCCATAAGAATATCGTTACACAATTGAAGACATGCATCACAGATGTAGGCCGCCCCTGGCCCAGCAATCATACGCTGAACCTCCGAAGAATGGCGACCGCAGAATGAGCAACGCGCCGATGATCGATCTGTACTCATGTCGGTACCTCTAAACATGAAAACTGTGTCCATAAGAATTGCTGCTGCTATGTAACAACGTACAGGATGTAGGGACCGGTGTATCACGTCCTCATGGCAGTCAAGACGCTAGCAGGACGTGATACACCGGTCCCTACAGGCGATGTATCCGTATTATTTTGTCAAATCGCACTATTAGTTCTTACTACTCAAGTACGCCTGGAAAACGTTGTATTATTTTGTAGGGTGTTCATTGCTTCAGTGTATAGACCTAGTTGTTCAAGTAGGGAGGCATGCGCCTCCCATTCTAACGAGTCGTTGATTGGTGTAAGTATATTTCCGCCCTCTTCTCTCTTCTTTATCAAAGGAGTCGAAGTGGAACCATTTGTCGCTTTGCCGACAGCATGACTTTCAGGTTGCACATCAACAAGTAGCTGATCGCCATACTTACGTTGCAATGCTAACGTAAGTAAATGATCGGCAAAATGTGGATTTTTGGGTAGTAGCGAGCCATGCAGGTACGTGCCATAGGTGTTACGATAGATCGCTCCCTCGGTCCCGTCCTCTGCGTTGTTTCCCCCACCTTTTAGCACTCTACCCAAAGGTTTTGAGGTGCCGAGATAGGTGCGACCTCCATGATTTTCAAAACCAACCAGCGTCATACCATTCCAGCTAATTGCTACATCGCCAACACAGCGTGCTACATGTGCACCCTTATGAATTGTCCATGCATCGAAGACGCCGAGGCCGCGCATATCAGGCCCCTCTGCTGGCCGGTAGTAGTGCGCGAGTAGCTGATAGCCGCCACAGACCGCCAATACAGGCATGTTATCCTCGATAGCGGCCCACAGGCCAATGCCCTTCATCTCGTATAAATCCTGCGCAACAGGTGCCTGCTCCTTATCCTGACCGCCACCAATAAACAGCATATCGTACTCGTCAGGTGCTAAGGCGTCGCCAATACCCAGTCCAACGACGCGCAACAGAATGCCGCGTTGCTTACAGCGTTGGCGGAACGTGAGAATATTGCCACGATCACCGTACAAGTTGAGCTGGTCGGGGTACAGATGTCCCAGCGTCAGCGTCATCGGTTGAGTGAGTGAATGCATTATGCCTCTCTCCCTTCCCAGTAACGCGGCGTCAAGCCTTGTTGCTCTAACTCTCGATGAACTTCTAATAACCCTGTATACGTTGGAACAATGAACAGTGTTTCACCCTCTGGTACATTATTTAATGCGGCCCGGAGAGCCTGCTTCAATCCAAACATAGAACGTGTTGAAGTATGTCCCTCTTCACTGGCTTGAGCAGAACCTTGTCTCCGGTACTGTAAGGGGCGATGCGCCTCAGCTTTTTGCGTCAATCGCAGTGGAGCCGGTGGAATGATCGTCATTGCATCTTCTGCTATACCTGCATACTTGAGACGTAACGCAAGGTCTAATGCTCGACCGCCAGCTATGACAAGTGTTTGCACCTGTCCCACACAACGCTCAAAATCGACATCCCATATCCAGGAAATATCGCGGCCATCCGCGATGTTATTATTTAAAACGAAGAGTATATGCCTTTGGACACCTTCACTAAAAAGTGTGCGCAACACTTCGTTGAAACCTGTAGGATTTTTCGCCAGTAGCAAACGTATAGTGCGTCCCTCGGCCTGGATACGCTCTCCACGCCCAAATACAGGTTTTGATTGCTCGATACCACTTATAATCGGTTCCCATGCCACATCCGTTGCTAACGCGGTTGTTGTGGCCGCCAGCGCATTGTAGACATTGTAGATGCCAGGAAGGGGAACTATAAGCTCCCTTTGCTGCTCCTGTATGCCATCTTCGATACGTATACGTAAGCGGTCAAATGTATCTGCCTGCACCTGAATTGCACATACATCGACCTGTGGACGTGTGAAACCACAGGCCGGGCAAAAATAGTGACCCATATGACTATAAAACCGCGCTGTATAGGTAAATTCGTTGCCACAGTTTGGACACATATGGGCGTCCGTCACCTGATGGCGTTGCGTTGCGTGTTGTTGCTGTGCATCCTCAAGCGCGGCATCAATGCCGTAGTACAAGACGCGACCAGTAAAGGATGTACCGAGATACGCAACCGCAGGATCGTCGGCATTGAGGATCAGCGTTGTTTCAGGTGAAAGTTGTGCTACTGCCTGTTTCCAGTAAGTCATAACGCTATCAACTTCCCCATAGCGGTCAAGCTGGTCGCGAAAAAGATTGGTGAAGACCGCAACGCGCGGCGAGACTGCGCGTACCACTTGCGGTAGTGCGGCTTCGTCGATTTCGAGGACCGCGATAGCTTTGCCTGAACGACGGAGGCGTCCACTCGGCTGCGCGCGAATCACAAGCGAACTTGCGACACCGCGCATAAGATTTGAGCCTTCTCGATTCTGCCAGACGCGTAGATCGGCATCGCGTAGAATTGCCGCGATAAAACTGCTGGTAGTCGTTTTGCCATTAGTTCCTGTAATTACAAGGCTACCATGTTCTAATTGCCGCGCTAGGTGCTCAACAATCGGTGGATAGACGCGTTGTGCTACCACACCTGCAATGCTTGTGCCTCCGCCAAGGTGTATTCGGCGGCTAATCGCGCCAGCAGCTCTTCCCAGGACAACGGCTGCTCCTGCGCGCCAGAAGCTGGCACTACGTTTCCGAGGTTGTTTTGTAGAGGATACGGAAAGATCAGTATTCGATAGGCTTTTATTCACTTGCATATTCTGTTTTTGCGTGTCTTGTATATTTGAACGGGGTGGCTCATATTTGCGCATAGTGCCTCTCTTAAAATAGCACATCAATTTCAGATTATACTTGCAGCATAGCATGCAAGTACAGATGGGTCAAGTGAGCTAGGAGAATGCAATACTTGTCAGAGTGTGATACACTCCAAAAGAAATTTTTCCTGTATCTTTTGAGTTGTCTATTGGAAGAAGACCTCTTGTCAGAGTATGCTATGCTAGCACTAGTTATACATACTCAGCTATAAAGGATTACAAATAAGGTTAGGTAGGTTGAATGGCAAAAAAGCTTGTAATCGTAGAGTCGCCGGCAAAGGCGAAAACAATTGAAAAATTTCTTGGACGCGACTTCGAGGTACGAGCCTCGATGGGCCATATCATGGACCTGCCTAAGAAAGGTCTCGGCGTCAACACGCGCAAAGACTTTACTCCAACGTATGAAAATATTGAGAAAAAAGATAAGCTGATTGAAGAACTGCGGGTCGCCTCCGCTAAAGCTGATCAGGTCTATCTTGCGCCCGACCCTGATCGCGAAGGCGAGTTTATCGCATGGTCGCTGAAAAAGGCGTTGAATCTAAACAATCCACACCGCGCTGTGTTTAACGAGATAACCAAAAGTGCTGTGCAAGAGGCTATCAAGAAGCCGCGCGAGATAGACGAAGACCTCTTTAATGCGCAACAGGCCCGTCGCGTCCTGGACCGTCTGGTGGGCTACAAAATCAGCCCCTTGCTCTGGCGTCGTATTCAATCGGGTACCAGTGCTGGCCGTGTCCAGTCCGTTGCCTTACGTCTCATCTGTGATCGCGAGGCTGAAATAAACGCCTTTGTGCCAGAGGAATATTGGAGTATCACTGCTGTACTCAGTAAGCAGAAGCAAGAGCAAACCTTCGAGGCGTCTCTTATCACCCGTCTGAAAGATATCAGCACCTTTAACACAGACGAACAGGCTGCAGAAGGGGAGGCCCCCAATAGCGTAGTCAAGACCGAAAAGGGACGTATCAAAATCTCATCTAAGGAAGAGTCTGACACTATTCTGGCAGAACTGAAAGGTGCAACGTATAGTATACTCAAGTACGAGGAGCGCGAGCAGAAGCGTCAACCATACCTGCCATACACGACCAGCACACTACAGCAGGATGCCTCGGTACGCCTGTACTTCAAGCCGAAAAAGACGATGAGTCTGGCGCAACAACTGTATGAAGGTATCGAGCTAGGGGCGCGTGGGCACCAGGGACTTATTACCTATATGCGTACCGACTCGACTCGTATCTCCGACGAGGCGCAAGGCAAGGTGAAAGAGTACATCGGCACCGAGTTTGGTACGCCATACGTCGGTCAGGGGAGAGTCGGCAAGGCCAAGGCCACAACGCAGGATGCACACGAGGCCATTCGTCCTACCGATGTAACGCTGACACCGCAGGTCGTCAAGCAGTATCTCTCGCCCGATCAGTTCAAGTTGTACAACCTGATCTGGCGCCGCTTCGTGGCGAGCTTTATGATGCCCGCGATCTTCGACACCGTACGTGCCGATATTGTCGCGAAACAATATGTGTTTCGCGCCACTGGCTCCAACCTCAAGTTCCAGGGTTTCTATGCCGTGTGGCCACGCGAGGAAGATGAGCACTTGCTTCCGGTGATGACCATCAGCGAGCAACTCGATCTGCACAAACTGGAGCCAGAGCAGCACTTCACGCAACCCCCACCACGCTTTACCGAGGCCAGCTTGATTAAAGAACTGGAGGAGCAGGGTATCGGGCGTCCAAGTACCTATGTGCCGATTATTAGCACCATCCAGGACCGGGGCTATGTCGATCAGGAGCAACGTCGTTTCGTGCCGACATGGTTGGGAACAACCGTCAACGAAGTGATGAATAAGCACTTTCCAGATATTGTCGATACCAGCTTTACGGCGGATATGGAACGCAAACTGGACGATGTGGAGGAGGGCCGCCGCTCCTGGACGGAATTCCTGCATGGCTTCTATGGCGACTTCAAAACCTCGATGGAGAAGGCCGAAGCCGAGATGAACCGTGTGCAAAAGCCTGTCGAGGAAACCGACGAGACATGCCCTGATTGCGGCAACAAGTTGGTTATCCGTACAGGTCGCTTTGGACGTTTCCTCTCCTGCTCAACGTTTCCTGAGTGCAGCTATCGGCGTTCCTTTGTCAACAAGACTGGCGCGTTATGCCCCGTGTGTCATGGCGATCTGGTAGAGCGTAAGACAAAGCAGAAGAAGCGCATCTTTTATGGATGTGCCAACTACCCAACATGTACCTTTGCCTCGTGGGAGCAACCTGTTACTGATCTCTGTCCTAATTGTGGTGGTCTCATGGTTATTCCAAAGCCGGGGCAAGAGCCAGTCTGTTACAACGAGGTAATTGTGCCGCAGCGCGCAAGCGAAGCTAAGCCAGCGCAGGATGGCGAGAAAAAGCCAACGCGCACAACTCGTAAGAAAGCTACTCAGGTAGATGGCACCGAGGAAGAAGTATACGACGTGCTTGCACCAAAACCGACGACACGACGTACAACTGCTTCACGGACAAAAGCAACGAGCAACGGAACTACGACAACGCGTAAGCGCACGACAACACGTGCAACTTCGAGCGCGAAGACGACGCGTACAAGAGCTAAAAGCACGACAACGAGAAAAGCTTCGCCACGAAGCACGAAAACCGCAAAATAGCAAAAGCACGAAGAACGACACACGGGCG
>CAXTUE010000198.1:0-4368 GCA_964247355.1 uncultured Ktedonobacteraceae bacterium
GCTGAGGAGGTGTGCTGAGTAGTCATACAGTGTTTCTCTCCTTTTTCCTCATAGCATACCAAGCCCAATCCTTTTCGTCAATTTATTTGGACAGGAGTACGTATTTGCGAAGAATATGTGTGAAATTTTTAATGAATACGAAGAGTGTAAAAAAGTATTCACAGGTCAGTAGGTTAAGAGAACATACACGATACACATTTGCATATCCGAGTACAGCACAGTAAGTCTTTACGAGTACCTTTATTACGGTCCCAACGTTCACAGATGAGGAATGTATTTTCTCGCCTTCTCTTGCTTCGTGAGCAGAGCAATACTTAGAACGCCTGGAGTATGCTTGATGCATCTGGTTTTCCGTAATTAAAAACTGCATCCATATCCAGTGTGCCTGGTCAATCTTGATCAGGCGCACGAGAGTATTACGAGGACGGCGGGATGTGCTCGTCACAATAATAGAGGCCAGCAATGGAGTGAGCGCGTTGACTCGCAAGAGGAACAGCACAGGCATCACAGAGACGCTTCTGCTGGGCCTGAGGTGCTTTACGTTTGTAACTTTTCAAGATTATTGCGCCAAAGCTCAGCACTGGTGAACACAAGGACTTCTTCTATATCAGAAGTATTGCGCGGATTATTTCATAGGTATTGCGGTCAACCGTACGTAGTATCACACGTATTGCGGCTGGCAAACACACGTCTTTGTGCGCATTCGAGGCCAGAGCACGGACTCTCCCTCTTCCTGGCGCAATACTTCTGATATTGCGCACTATGTGTGATACCTGGCGCACTATGTGTGATAAGCTACAAAAGCTGTGGAAAACCGCTCGATGTCGTCGAAATATTTTGGCTATTCGCATTAGGGCGTTGAACCCTTGTTCGTACAGAGTACCACAATATCGTATTAAAGCATTGACATCTCAAAGCCTTATAGAGTACAATTCAACGTAGAAATACGACGTTGCTGAATTATGTACGCCTAGCAGCAATGGCGAGAAAGGCTGAAAACGGTGAATTTAGTTGCTCATTATGCTTCTCATAGTTCAAAAATGGGAATGTTCCGTGAAAGTGAAAAAGATAAAAACCATGTAGATCGTGAAGGAGTGACGTTGTGTGGTCATTCTCATCTTCATCGTGAAGTCGTAGCTTACGGAGACATCGAATTACTCGAAGAAATAGCACGCCAAGCAGGTGTTTCTGCTGTTTCTCCTCATCTGCATCCACTTGATCTTCATAAACGAGTACTCAATGGTTTAGAACGCGATACACGTTTCGAGAAATTTTTGTTTCGTTGTTGTGATTGTAATGGTATTAGAGAGATTCGCGTGCGAGCATACAAGCTGAAAGAATGTGAGGATCATGCATGACTACCAAAAAAGGGGGCCGAATATTTGTGGATTATTGGGTCCGATGTGGTCTATGTGGCGAGGATACTTGTCTTGCAGCTAGCATCAAAGAGATGGCACGACAAGAGACGGTCAGGTTAGGTTTCAAGCACATGCAAGGACATGGGTTGGTATGCAAGGAGTGCCAAGATGGACAAGCAAAAGATGATAAACGTTATCATGGCTTAGAAGGAAAAGACGAGGGACTTCAGTGAATAAACGTCAACGCAAAAAACAGCGAACACGAAATAACCGATGTGATTTGAAACTTATGCAAGAACTTTCTCGTTGCTTCCGAAGAAGTGAGTTTGATCGCAAATATGATCTTTTGCTCGCTCCTCATCGGAGACGTCATTGGATGTCAGTTGCAGAATTCACTAAACGGAGAAATGAGTTTCTTGCGGAAATTGCGGCAGAAGAGGCTGAACTACAAACACTGATGCTGACGCATGTGTATACGCTTGGAGGATGGGTCCCAAAGGAAAAATTTGAGAGAAAACAATAAACTAGGATATCTTGTGATTGTCTGAGTCTGAATACGAAAATAGTCTTGTCGTGCTCACTCCTAGCGGATTCAGTTTCGCCTAGAGGCGAAAGCAGGAGAACATCCAAAAGAAGGTAGAAACCAATGTATACTCTCATATGCCCTAGACCGTTAAACCCCCACTGGTTTAACAGTGTGAAAAATGGCGCACAAGGTGTTGCTATTAATGCAACGACAATAGAGTGTCAAGATGTGCGTCTTTCCGTTACCAGTCCTAGTGAGATTGCGCTGTATGCTGGGCAAGTCGTACATGTAAAGCTACAGCGTGATTTTGTCTTTGAAACCGAAGAAGAAAGACAAGAGCAAAAGCGTCTTCTCCAAGAACAGCGAGAAGCAAATGAGCAAGAACAACGCATCAAAGCTAAGAGAGACCGTGAAGAGGCAATAGTCTTTAATGCATCTCTCAATATTCCTGTAAATTGGGTTTCTGGCATCAAGATTGTCCTCAGTGGATTATTAGAAAACAGCATGTGCAATGGAACCAACAGGGCAACCGTAGAGCATATATTGCTGCAAGAGGAATTACACGAAGGGCGTCTACATCGTAGGAAAGATGATTTTTTGTGTACCTCATCATCTAGCGATAATGGCAAACGTTGGACTGAGCCTCACGTTGATGCACTTGATATCAATGGTGAAGTGTGTCAGTACAAGGTCACATGTAAGCAGTGTTTACGGATAGCGTCTAAGTGGCAATCCAAATGATATGAGAAGCACAGGAATAAGTGATTAGCAGAGAAAATCATGTGATACACTATGCAAAATGTGTAGGATGTACTAGTGATCTGGATTGGTATTTGGTGAACATCCTCAACCACCCCAACTGGACCATTCGGTCTGTCGAGGAAAAAGAAGACTCTGTACGCATCACGGCAGACTATACCGTCGTGACCTCCCCGTGTCCGTCTTGTGGAACACCGCTTCCACCCTACCGCTTTGGCAAACTTGAGCAACTGTTTCTTGATACTCCTATGTATGGCAAACACGTTGGTATTCTCGTGATGCGACAACGCTATCGCTGTCGAGTGTGTCGAAAGACCTTTGTGCAAGCTCTTCCCGATATGGATATCAAACGGTTTATGACCAAGCGATTACTGGACTACATTGAGCAGCGAACCCTCTCACAGACCTTTACGAGTATCGCGCATGACGTGGGAATTGTCGAAGGCACCGTTCGCGCTATTTTTCGAGAGCAGAGTGAACGCAATGCCAAGCACTTTCAGATCGTGACTCCGAGGTGGCTTGGCATTGATGAACTCTACCTACTTGGTCAACCGCGATGCATCCTCGCCAATGTCCAGGAGAGAACTGTGGTCGATCTCTTAGCAAGCCGTTCGCAACAAACTGTGGTGAAATGGCTTCAAAGGGTCCCTCATCCTGAGCAGATCGAAGCAGTGTGTATGGATATGTGGCAGCCCTACAAGTTGGCAGTTCGTGAGGTTTTACCTCGCGCAACGATTGTCGTAGATCGATTCCACGTTGTCAAAATGGCGAATCAAGCGGTTGAACAGGTACGAAAAGAAATTCGCACCTCACTGACAGATCGCCAACGTCGGACGTTGATGCATGACCGCTATCTCTTGCTCAAAAGGAGGCACGATCTCACAGAGAAAGAGATACTCATCCTCGATACATGGAAGGCCAATCTTCCGGTCCTTGCAGCCGCCTATGACCACAAGGAAGCGTTTTATGAGGTGTGGGAGGCCAGCACGTATGAAGATGCTTTGAAACGGTATTTTGCATGGCAAGAACAGACGCCACAGGAGATTCGCTTTGCGTTCACGTCCATAGCGTTAACCGTCGAAACCTGGGGCGACGAAATCTTTGCAGCATTTCACTTTGCGGGAGCAGTCACCAATGCTTACGTTGAGGCACTCAATGGAATGGTACAGGTTATTTGGAATACACCGCCAAAGTCAGGTATACTAGAGCCAGATCGAGAGGAACAGGCAGAAGTTCCTGCTCTCTTAATGAGTCGGAAGTATTCCTTCAAAGCACTCAGGGCGAAGCTGCTCTATGCGACCGAAGCAGAGCATATCCACAAAGAAGGAGCAGGGAATTCGCTCAATTTGGGAGTCGGAATAGAAACCTTAACGCGCAACCTCGTACAGAGGCGTTTGTAATACTGATATGCGTCCTTTGCTCCTCTCAGCATTTTATGAAAGGAGCTGCATAATGGAGCTATCTGGAAGTGTCCGATGGGACGTTTTTCCTCGCATTGCAGCCCTACCGTCCGCTCAAGAATGGCTACAATTGCAAGCGAACCGACAACTTAGCCCACACACGATTGAGGCGTATGGCAGGAGCCTCGAAGATTTCCTTCATTTCTGTGAGCAGCATGATCCACCCATTCATGCAGAAACAGCGATGAAAGTTGACCTTGCAGCGTATGTTCAGGATTTGGTGAAGCGCCCCAACCCACATGGACAACGGATTATTCACCTTCAT
>CAXTUE010000198.1:4378-8275 GCA_964247355.1 uncultured Ktedonobacteraceae bacterium
GGAAGTGGTCTCTCCGATCAAACGATCCAGCTTCGCCTGACAGCAGCGCGTCTCTACTACGATCATCTTGTAGAAACAGGCAAGCGGACCAGAAATCCTGTGGGGCGTGGAAAATACACGCGTAGCAGGCATTTCTCCGGGAGCCGAAACAGAACTTCTTCTGATGAACGACCACTGGTGCGGCGCAAACCTGCACGCCAACCATGGATACCGTCGGATGAGCAATTCAAGACGTTGCTTGCTACGCTTGAATCGGAGTCGATCCGTAATCAAGCTCTTTTCTTACTTATGTATGATGGAGCACTCAGGCGTGAAGAACTCGTCTTACTGGAACTGGCAGATATCGACTGGGCATATCGAGAAGTCACGTTGCGTCCAGAAATCTGTGAAAACAGTTCCGGGCGATTAGTCGTCTTTACACAGCCAACAGCCACTCGACTACGAGCCTACTTGGAGCACCGTCGAACGCTTCAGTCAGGGAAGCCGCTCCTCTTTCTGTCTGAGTCAGACCGTAATCGAGCATCTGGCCTCACTCCTGAGATGATCAACAAAATTATGCGCTCGATTGCACGACGCACAAATCTTCCACAATTTCATCCACATACCTTACGGCATTTGCGCCTGACTCATATGGCTCGATGTGGCATTGCAGAGCATATCATTGCTGAGTACGCTGGTCACAAGTCGCTTGACACGACGCGTCTCTACATTCATATGAGTGGACGAGATATTTCAGCAGCCGTGGCATCCCGAATGGAAGATTTTGAAGCGTGGATCGCTGCGACACTCCAGGAGGTGAGCAGATGAACGTCCAATCGAATCTCTCCCCTTCCCTACCATCTGAGTGGCACTGGCCTCTCGACTGCACCACTTACGACCGCTCCGTAGCCTTAACCGACGCAGAGCATCAAGAAATCGCGTTCCTCGCTGAACGTATTGGAGGGCCAGGCAACACCGGAGGACAAGGTGGAATATGGCCTGCGCGAAGTTATCATGTGCTTCACCGCCTGTTACAACCACTTGATGACATTTGTTTGACCATTCAAGAAAGCTATGCTGATCTGACCAATAAGCATCGCCGCGCGACGACCATTCGAGCATTTGTATTGGAAATGCATCGGCGAGGAACTTCCTTCTGGGACTGGAATGAAGCCACCTGGATTGAGTTCATTGCCCCAACGCTGGAGCACTTCAATACTCGTCTAGGATGGTCATGGAAGCGACACTCCAAGCCAGGGTCAGGCACAAGAATGCGTGTTTTGCTTGTCGCCTATCTGCTTGGAAAGCTCCCTGATATACGCATCTGTGGCGATGATCTTCCCTACACGAAACTTGCCCGTCTTGTCTTTGGAGAACAGCGTGTGCAGTCTGCCATTGAACGCGTTGTCACTCCCTTGAGTCGTATTGGGTATTCGCCGCACAAAGAGCACAAGATTACGCGAGCCATCTGTATTGTCTTACTGCTCAACCGCAGTCCATTGTTAGAGGATATTAGTGACGAGCATATCCGATGGGTTCATGAGACGGCTCCACGAGATCACTATGAAATTGCAACGTTTTCACGAGTGCTTGTCGATTTGGAGATACTGCGTACAGGTATCGCGAAGACAACAACCGGACCTCTTCCCACCCGTTCTAGTGCAGACGGGACACTGAGCCCTGAATGGGAGAGGTGGTGTCAACAGTGGCGAACCACTTCCACGCTCGAATCCATTACTCGTGACAGTTACTACACGACATTACTCATGATAGGTCGCTGGCTCAAGCAGGAACATCCCGACATTACATCACCAATGCAATGGAATGCAACAGTAGCAACAGAATGCGTTGCAGTAATCACACACATGACTGTTGGACAATATATTGGAGATCACTACCGTAGGAGCAAACGCAAGGAGCCAAATCTAGGGAAACCGATCAAGCCACGAACGATCCACAGCTATCTCTGTGCAGTTCGTTGTTTCTTTAGAGACTTACAGGAAAGCGAGAATATCCCTCCGCTCTTTAATCCCCAGAGGTATCTCGCACTTCCTCGCTCCGTCAGAAACAAAATTGGTCCAGACCCTCGTGTGATTGATCGTGCTCTGTGGGCGAAACTCGTCTGGTCAGGGCAACATTTAGAGCGTGAAGACCTTCCATCGATGACGTACCCAATAGAGATGATTCGAGCAGTGGCCGCTGTATGGCTCTTTACTGCACTTCGCTCAGATGAAATTTGTCGGCTGCATCTCGGTTGCATCGAATGGCCTGCCACAGATATCACTGCTCCAGAGACGGGGAAAAAGGTAAACAAAGAACAGGTGTGCTATCTCCATATCCCTGCAAACAAGACCTCACCTGCCTTCAAGAAACCCGTTGCGCCGTATGTGGGCAAAATGATAGCAGCTTGGGAGCTTCTTCGGCCTCCACAAGCACTAGCACTCGACCGTAAAGGTGCTGAGAAGGTCGCCTATCTCTTTTTGCTGCGGGATCAACGAATGGGGAAAGCATACATCAACAATGTGCTGATTCCTCTCCTGGCGGCAAAAGCAAACGTACCACCCCTCGATCATCGAGGACGCGTGACCAGTCATCGCGCACGAGCAACCATCGCCACCTTTTTAGGCAATTGTGAAAACCCGATGAGCCTCTGGCAGCTCATGCGTTGGCTCGGCCATCGTACCGAGGAAACCACTCGCCACTACGTCGATACTGATATGACAAAAGTAGCAGTCAAGGTCGCAGAGGGAAGCTTTTTACAGCAAAACCTCGCCTCCATCCCTGTCCTGATCGACAATGATGCTATCACGTCAGGAGCAGCTTTGCAGGGACAACCTTGGAAGTTCTTTGACCTGGGACATGGCTATTGTACACTCCCGGAATGGGCAGTGTGTCGGCATCGAATGGCTTGCGCGAAATGTGACTTTTACCAACCAAAGCACTCGACGAAAATGCAGCTTTTGGAGGCGAATGGCAACTTGACTAGGATGCTCGAATTTGTCACCCTCGGCAAAGAGGAGCGGAAGTTGGTTGAGCAAGGTATTGCTCTCAATCAAAAACTGCTCACACAACTTGCTGATGAACCAACTCCAGCTGGGCCAACACCACATGAACTTCAGTCGCGCAAACAGAAGCCTCTTCCTGTTTTAACGGAAACCGTGGGATTGGTCCAACAAGAGCAACTACCCAAGTATTCAGGGTCAGAGGAACAGGAGAAAGCCCAGAATGAGTAAAGAAGCGACTTTTCAAGCGGGGATGATTGTGCAGCAAGGAATAACAGGAAGTGGACGTTCACGGAATACCTTCGCTATTGGTATTGTCTTGAGCATTACCACTCGAAAGTTAAAGGTCATAAAGGGAGAGTTTGGTGGATCAGATATCAGACTTTTTAAGCAGCCTTCGTATTTTGACAAGAGCCTCTGCAAGGTGATTGGTCAGGTGCAAGATGTAGAGACCTGGAACAAGATACAGGAGAAACTCCAAAGTGAACCATATGCTCTGATGGTGTCACATCAAGAGTTACAAATTACTCGATTTAAGCGGCACAGCACAACTTAACGACAGAAAAGGAGGACAAAATGGCTATTTCTATTCTATATAACGAAAATCGCCTTTCGGCTTGGAAGAGGGTACTCGTTTGACGCGATCCGAGCAAAGGTTCTCTACAGCCGTGGATTACAGAAGCAACGCCGGGCAACCTACCGCGATGAGTGCTAACAAGAGAGTGTAGAAAGCTCTCATTCTGTTGAGTCATATGGAACGGACGTTTCTACATTATCAGCTCAACTTGAAACTGGAGCGTTGGAGAACTTTTCAACGCCCTAATGCGAATAGCTAATATTTTTTAACAGTGCCGCCGCTGTAATCTCTGTAAACGTTGTAACTTATCACACATAGTGCGCCAGGTATCACACATAG
>CAXTUE010000199.1:0-8239 GCA_964247355.1 uncultured Ktedonobacteraceae bacterium
TTTAGTGACAAGAGTGTTCAGATAAAATGATATCATAGTTTTGCAGGGCAAGATAGCAGATTTAGGAAGGAAAACGACTATGCTAGAAGCTGAACAAGCAGCATGGATTCAAGCATATACAAACAAAAATAGAATGAGTACCGAAGAAGCACTCGCGCTATGTGATGCATTGCCTATTGTGACGATAGACATGCTGATAGGTAAGTGGCGCGGAACCGAGCTTTACACTAATCATCCAATGAATGGATTGTTAGAGACGTTAGGATGGTACGGAAAAGAGTTTATCGACCAGGAGCGGGTGTATCCCTTGCTCTTTTCTGATAGTCATGGACAAATCTTCTCGCTCGATCCCCAACGCCTGCCAGTATCGCTCGCGCTCAAACTACCTATTCCACGTATAAAGCTCGTGCGTCAAGCCTTCCTTCTCTTCCGCTTTGCATTTCAGACTCGTAAGGCAAAGGCCAGGGCGCGGATGATAGAGTATCGAGGGAAAGTCAGTGCCTCGATGATCTATGACAATCTACCAATCTATGACACTTTTCGCCTGATTGACGACAATACGCTATTAGGTGTGATGGATATGAAGGGGAGCGAGCAACCTTTCTTTTTCAAACTTCACCGGGATAACTAGTTTCTGGTCAATGTACACTGAGCAGGTGAACTATCTTTATAAACGCATTGGCACGTGTACGTTTTTTGCGACATAATGATAACGGGTTGCATAGAGATATCTGGCCGCTAGAAAGGCCGGTGCTATAGGCAACAAAGCGAGTGTATTCTAATGAAACGAGGAATGTTTTCACTATGGAAGTATTCGATGCGGTACGGACCGTCTTAGCGGTCCGTCAATTTCAGGATAAGCCAATTCCAGAGTCAGTTGTCAACCAGATCGTCGAAGCGGCGCATTTAACTGGCAGTAGTATGAATGGTCAACCGTGGCACTTCGTCGTTGTGCAGGACAAAGCGATGCTACACAAGCTTGGGGAACTCGTGCAGACTGGTCGTCATATCGCGCAAGCTTCCCTTGCTATCGTCGTTGGCATGGAGGAGAGTCCCTACGCGGTTTCTGATGCCAGCCGCGCTATCCAATCCATGATGCTTACCGCATGGTCATACGGCATCGGCTCAAACTGGACCGGTTACGACAACTTGCCACAGGTGAACCCTGCTCTAGGTATACCAGAGAATATTAAGATATTAGCTGTTGTTCCCTTTGGCTATCCATTGGCGAATATTGGGAAGGGTAAGAAGAAGCGCAAGCCGTTGGGCGAGGTTGTTTCCCGCGAACGTTGGGGTCAGCCGTACGAGTAATGCTGGAGAGATAAACAAGAACACCAGCAGCGCGTATAAAAAGTCACCTTTCTGCTGGTAGTTCTCAAGCTCAAATTATAATGTCACAAAGAGTTTTTCGACAACGAGGCAAAGTATTCAAGGACGAAGCGGTGAACAAACATGTAGCCACCTCCGACTTTTTGCAGCAACATACGCTCGGACGCAAAGTCTAGAAAGCGTGAATAGTTCCAGGGCATGGCCCCTTCCCGCCGGAGCAACCAGCGTAGTACAAGGTGTTGAAGAGAGGCGACCCCCCCAATATAAAGCATCATTATGAGCACGAGTAGTGGTGCGATATTGAGGATAATAATCGAGAGCAAGGAAATTTTGAAGAGAAGAGCAATAAGTAGTGGAACTCCTACCACGAGAAGACTTATCAGTCCACTTAAGAGACTGTAACGAATAGAACGACGTATTCCTTGATTTGGGATAACAATCTTTTGAGGATCAAGCACATTTACAGAAAATCCACTGGTAATTCCTTTGAGCATTGAAAACAGAAGCGCGAAGAACGGAATCACGACGGCGACGAGGAGTACCACAAAAAAGGAGAGGGCAATGATGGGTGAGGCCATGGATATACTGGCCTCCGGGTTGAGCAGGAAAAAGAGGTAGACCCCTGATATGCACATGAGGAAGTCACATATAACTGCAAGAATGAGGTATTTGATGAGAGTACCCAACATTCTGCGCCATGACCAGGATACAAGCTCCATTGGCTGGATTTCCTTTGTGTGTATATTGAGGAGTAGATCAAGCAGAAACAGTATTAGCGCACCTATGGCCCCAATTGTTAGGACCACAAGAAGCAAAAATTGATCTGTGAATGGTGTCCTATCGCCTGAAATATAGGTGAACGGGACTCCTGTAAACAGCCCGAAGAGTAGTGCATTGACGACCCCTCTTTCTATTCTTTGCCCTCTACGTCTCCATTTCTGCTGTTTGGGCGAGTTCGCTACATGCTCATTGTGTCGTTTGTACAATACGCCATTAACTAGTCCTAGGAGCACTGCATTGACAAATGCAAAAAGTAGTGCCTGGCTTGCAACCGCGATGAGGGTAGGTGTCGGCATACCATTCTGACGCTGGTAGTCTAAAAGAACGCCATCTGCCCACAGTGGTCCAAGTCCAAAGAATACCAGCAGACCAATAATCAAGCCTACCATCATCAATGGATACTGTTGACGCGTCACCTGCTTTTCCGCATAATCAGGTTGGATGCGTTCAAGATAGAATATCTTCTGGTTTTGCCGTTGCATTTGTCTCGCCAGCCATGCAAGCCAGTGCTTTGTATTATGGACTGGATAGAGTGTCTTCTCGCTTCCATGTGCCAGCATGTGCTCAACATAGCGTTCTATGACCTGTTGTGTCTGCTCCTCTACTGATGAGGTTCGTAGAACATCTGGTACTGATGCATTGTAATATGTCAAAGAGAGCATTCTGAGAAGTAGAGGAGTCTGCAGTAGTGCTCGTAGCGATGCCTCTTGTTGAAGAGCTATCTGTAATGCGTAAAGTGTGTCGCCCGCAAGGTTTAGATACTTATGTACCTGCGGCATACTCAGAGGTTGGATCATCACCGCGTTGTTTAACATCAATCGCGCTTCCTGGGCCAGATAGTCGACGCTACGACTGGACACGACCAACGAGGACGAACTTTGTTTGCGTCGATATTCATTAATGGCCTCAATACAGGCCGTCCGCTCTATGGAAGCTACCTCATCCAGTCCATCTAGACAAGGAAGGATGAGCTGGGCGTTCACATACTGACGCCCTAGCTTTTTCTGTACCTGGTATTTGCTCTCTAATTCGTCAACCAACCATGCTGCCAGCGATTGTTTGCGTGACCAGGTAGAGAGAGAAAAGATCACAGGAACAGGATGACTCTCGTTGTGCTCAGCGAGCGTCAACAGATCACGAGCAAGCATCAACAGTAGCGTCGTTTTACCAGCGCCAGGAGCACCCAGGAGAAGGAGTTCCCCATCTGCATCATGATAGTGTTGGAGAATACTTTTGCTTTGCTTTGGCAGATGCGGTGTCCCCGGCATGTACACAATCTGTTTCCAGGGATTGACAACTGCATCAGGTTTCTCTTGTATGTCTAAATCTATAAATCCAGCACCTGTTAGTGATTGCTGCAGTACTCCTGTGATCCAGAAGGAACGCACCCGGCGTAAGAGCCACAACCGGTGGGCGTTTTGTGAAACTGGCAATGATGAAGAGGAGGCTTCTACAGGAAAGGGACTCTTGGTTGCTGCGAAGGTGCTACCTTGTGCGGGAGCAACAGCATATGGCACAACAGGTAGTGTATCCTCACCCTGTCTATTCTCCCCCGACCCGTTCGGAGTGAAAGAGGGATGAACTGGAGCATCTATGCCTTTTTCCTGGAACTGACTCCTACTCAAGGCTGGTTGGGTGGAGAGAACAGCACGTTCCAGAGCGATGGCAAAATCTCTGACACAGGCAAAACGCTGGGCGGGATCCTTCGCAAGCGTTCTTTGGACCTCTTCATCGACAGCTAGCGAAATATCTGGTATGCGTTTGTGTAAGCTCTCTGGGACGTATTCGATATGTTGATACGCGAGGGTAAACATATTGCCAGAGAAAGGAGGTGCTCCACAGAGCCATTCATACACAAGAATGCCCAATGCATATTGATCACTAGCTGGCAATGAAAGACCTTTGAATTGTTCAGGAGCCATATAGAGCGGAGTTCCTGCTATGGGCTGCGTGGAAAGAGAACGCTGTGTCCGTAGCACCACCGAGATGCCAAAGTCGCTGAGCACGACCTCGTGCTGACTCTTGAGTAAGAGATTTTCCGGCTTCACATCTCGGTGAATCACCTTCTGTTGATGGGCATAGTCTAATGCTTCGGCAATCTGGTGCACATACGGAACGACTTGCTGCACAGGAATACAGCTTCCCTTTGGGTGTAAGGTGCGTAGTGTCCCATGTGATGCATATTCCATCACAAGATAGGGCATCTGCTCATAGAACCCAAAATCAAGGACACGAATAATGTGTGGATGCTCCAGACGGGCATTGAGACGAGCTTCCTCTTGAAATGCTCGAAAACTATCCTGATCCATTGTGAGATGCAGGATTTTTATGGCGGCGAGTTTCTCAACATACACATGCTCTGCTAGATACACGGTCGCAAAGGCACCTGTTCCCAGTAGGCGGAGAATGCGGTAATGACCTATTTGGTGTCCAGTATAATCATTCATGCAAACACTTCCTACCTATAACTCTCCTAGAGAGAACAGACGTATATCTCCTAGCGTGTACGCTCATACCTATTTTAGCATACCTTACCATACCCTCGTTGCGGGCGCGAAGCGATAAGGACCTTTGGGGAAGCATATCTTCCATCTCTTCTCATAAGGCGGGGAATACACTACAATAGTGGAGACAATACTCGTTGGGAGACGGCACGATAGTCACACACGAGAGGAAGAACGAGGGATGATTGATCAGCAACAAGACGTACACTCTGCGGTGGAGGAGCCACTCTTGACTGCTCAGCAACTGTATCAACATGATCCCTTGCTGGTTCTACTGAAAGACAGGTATCATGTAAGTACATGGTGGATTTGTGCTGGTGTGGTTCTGCTTCCTGGAAGTGTCTTCCTCTTCTGGTGGCTCGCGTGGGCACACACTGCAGCTATGTGGAACGTTGACAACACATTGAGCGTTCTGCTTCAAACCTTTCTGCTTTTTCCGAGTATCTTTTTGGTCTATATCCGTGTTCCTTACTCTATCGCAGCACTCTTTAATGGGCTTCACAAGAATGGAATGATTGGCGAACCTCACTCAGATCCGTCAGGCTCTACGACATACGAACTGTTTGTGCAGCACATGATCACATGGATGAATACTCGTCGTTGGACACTAGTAATCACGATACTTGTTATCTGCTATGCCCTCTTTCGGTTGCTCCTGCTGGAACCTACGAGTTCAAGCCCTGTGCCTTACTGGATGAGAGCCTGTGCTATTGTTGCCTATTTGCCCTTGATGTATGTCACGGGGATGAGTGTGCTCCGCTTAGTGCTGGCATTGATCTTTACTAACTCGCTCTTCTCTCGCTTTTCACTTCAGATCAAGCCCTTGCATCCAGATGGTGCAGGTGGATTTGGAGCGATGGGCTATCTACTGTGGATGAGCGTGAGCATTCTGCTCTGGGAGGTCTTGCTTCTGGTTGCCTCGGTGCTAGCGCGCAACCTGATCTGGCTCTCGCTCTGGGAAATGATTCTGCTAGGCGCAATATATCTCGCTCTCACCCCAGCACTTCTGATTGGGTGGTTACTTGTTCCTCATTCCATGATGCTGAAGGCTCGCAATAAATTGCTGCAACCACTGACGGACGAGTATCAGCAGGCATTGCTCCACTCCTTGTCTGTTCACGAGGATGATACACGAACCCTTCTTAACCAGACGCGCCGTTTGACGGCCCTTAAACAGCAATACGATCTTGTACTTGAGGGCTTCCCCGTTTGGCCTCTGGAAACACGTGCCTTAAGCCGTCTAGGAGTCACAGTGATTTTGCCGCTTCTGATCCCTGTTCTTACATCATTGATCACGTTCGCCCTTCACCTGTTTGGTCTTTGACAACATGCTCTTGTGGAGTAGAAGCATGACGTTGCGTCATCGAACATCACACAAGAGCGTACAGTAGAGAGCACTGGCAACTCCTATCAAAAGGAAAGCACTTTTCAATGAACTTCCTCATACTTCAGCAGGAACTCACGAAACGTGTATTGATGACAATACAGATGGTGTTACCCCTAGTATCGAAGATTTCTTTTTACCATTGCAAGTCGTTTTCTGCGGCTTCCTTATTAGATTGTGAGCATTTCAAGCAGGCAGAGGCGTATAGGAGTCGAACCTACCAGGGACAGCGCCGAGCGGCCCCTCAGCCGTTTTGAAGACGGTGAAACCCACCGGAGTTCCTACACCTCCATGTTGAGCGTATTGTGCCATTGATGTTCATGCTTGTCAAGCAAGTTGTTGGAGGTGCTCTACCGTAACTTCGGTCAGGTCTTTGACAACGAGTGTTGCCACCTGTAGCCCTGGTAGTTCACGACCATAGGCAACGGCAATGCTGTACATGCCACCAGCGCGAGCAGCCGCGATACCCGCAACGGCATCTTCGATCACTAGACAGTGTTCTGGCTCTATATCTAGCTCTTTGGCCGCTTTGAGAAAGATATCCGGCGCGGGCTTGCCGTGAGGGACGGTCTCGCCAGAGACAAATGCGTTTATGTAGCGATCAAGTCCCAGCACCTCTTTCACCAGTTCAATATTAGCAATGGGTGCGGAAGAGCCTAATGCCTGCGGATAGCCAGCGTCATGTAAAGCACTCATTAACTCCCGTGAGCCGGGCAAAAATGCTGCGGTTTGGCGCACGTAGTCCCGGTAGTAGGCTTCTTTGCGGTCCGCAAGTTTCTGTAGCTCTTCTGCTGGAACGGGTCCCCATATGGCGGGCACGATATCGTCGTTACGTCGGCCAAAGGTCGCCGCGAATTGCTCGTCGCTAAATGCTACGCCCGTTTCACGTGCGAGACGTTGCCATGCTTTCTTATGGTCTTCTTCGCTGTCGATCACAACGCCGTCTAGGTCCCAGATTACCGCCTGCACTTTTCCGCTTTTCTGTGTCATGCTGTTCGTATGCTCCCTGTATCTTTTCTCTTAGCATACCACCTTTCCCGAAAATCTCGACAGCCATAGTATTATAGTAGGGACCGATTTATCCCGTCCGTAGGGACCGATTTATCCCGTCCGTAGGGACCAGACTGATCACGTCCGCTTACTCTGTACAAATTTGGAGGAACACGTCACTCTTATGAGGCATCGTACATTTTTTAATGAAGAGATAGAAACGCTCTCTAAAAGCAAGTTACAGGCTCTACAACTGCAGCGATTGCAAGCGATTGTCGAGCGCGCATACAATGCAAATTCATTTTATCGCAAACTCTATGATGAGGCAGGCGTCAAACCATCCGATATTTTATCGCTGGAAGATATTCGTAAATTGCCCTTTCTTGAGAAAAAAACGGTACGGGAAGCCTATCCCTATGGTATGGCTCTTGTGCCTCCCGGCGGTTCCGGTGGTGCGTTAGAAATTCATGCGACAAGCGGTACAACGGGTAAGAGTGTGCCGGTCTTCGCTACGAAAAAAGATATTGATTATTGGGCAGACTTGAACGCGCGCGAGTTATGGATGACCGGTATGCGTCCGGGCGATGTATTAATGAACTGTTATGGCTATGGCATGGCAACGGGCGGTTTTGGCTTTCACTATGGTGCGATGGTGATGGATGTGATGGCTATCCCGATGGGGTCGGATGCGCGCCAACATGACCGTATGCTTGATTTTATTATCGACTTCGGTGTGACCGCCGTTTGTATGACCCCCTCAGTGGGCCTCTATGTAGGCAATAAGGCACGTGAACGAGGCGTTGATTTCAAAAATACAAAGCTCAAGATTGGTCTCTTTGGAGCAGAGCCGTGGCCGTGGGAGACACGCGTGAAGCTGGAGGAGCTTTTTGGCTTTACCGCTTATGATGAGTTCGGCATGACAGAGTTTCTCGGACCCGGCATGACCTGTGAGTGTGAAGTACGTGACGGCATGCATGCATGGGCCGACGCATTTCTAGTCGAGTGTATTGATCCTGAGACGGGCGAACCTGTTGAAGATGGTAAAGATGGTGAATTGGCCTGGACATGGCTCTCTGCTGATGGAACTGCTATGATTCGATATCGTAGCCGTGACCTCTCGCGAACATGGTGGGAGGAGCGTTGTGCGTGTGGGCGGACACATCCTAAGATCGGGGCAATCAAGGGACGTAGTGATGATGCTGTTTCCATTCGTGGGCTGATTGTCTTTCCGAGTCAGGTTGAGGCGGCACTG
>CAXTUE010000200.1:0-8218 GCA_964247355.1 uncultured Ktedonobacteraceae bacterium
ATATGTATGAACCTACAACGGCCTACAGTGCCTGTTTATACTTGCTTGACAGAAAAACATATCTATGATACGTTCAGTGCAATAGTCGGCATAATGATTCACTCTGGGGGGCGCCTCGTTATGTACGAAACTGAGAGGAAATCATATGACGGTGTCCGCTGACCGTTCAGCAACAATTAAAGATGTTGCTTCTCATGCTGCTGTTTCTGTCGCAACGGTATCGGCTGTAATCAATCAGAACAAATATGTAAGCCCTGAGTTAGTACAACGCGTACATGCGAGCATCGCTACCCTTGGTTACCAGAGGAACAGCTTTGCGCGAGGATTAAAGACACAGGTAAGTCATTCTATAGGACTGATTGTCCCCGATATAAGAAACCCTTTTTATACGAATATCGCCCGTGGTGTAGAAGATGTCGCCCACGCTCATAACTACTCCTTAATTCTCGGCAATACGGACGACGATCCTGAAAAAGAGGCAAAATATCTTCAGTTGTTGGAGAGCAAACAAGCTGATGGCCTCATCATTGCTGTAACAGACCGCAGTTACGCCTACCTACAATCTCTTCCCATTCAGAGTCTTGCCCTTGTCAGTATTGATCGCTCCCTTTTTGAGTTGGGCATTGACACCGTTCTAGTAGAAAACAAAGAGGGTGCCAGAAACGCGGTTGAACACCTGCTCGCTCTCGGTCATCGCCGGATAGGTTTGTTGACCGGGGCACGTGGTATTGCACCAACCGAAGAACGCTTACAGGGTTACACCGAGGCACTTGCGAAATACAACGTTACACTAGACCCATCCCTGATCGTCACCACACGCCCACGAGTGGACGGAGGCGAACAAGGTGCCTTGCAACTCCTTACACAAAAGAACAGACCAACCGCAATCTTTATGATGGATGGCACAATGGTTATTGGCGCCCTTAAAATAGTCGAGAAGTTAGGCTTGCGCTGTCCAGAAGATATTGCCCTTGCCAGTTTCGATGATTTTGTCTGGGCCTCCGTGACTCGCCCTCGTTTGACAGTCGTAGATCAACCGACCTATGAAATTGGCCAGCAATCAGCTCGCCTCCTTTTTGAGCGACTCCAAAATCGGGAAAAAGCTCCTGTAGAGATACGTCTACCAACGCAATTCATTGTACGCGAGTCATCGGGCGTTCAGTTACATCCCTCTAGAGCAGACAATCACATCTAGGAGCCTCAGTTCACTACGCCCTCGTGCCTCTATTTTTTCAAAATATAAAAGTTTATCTGTTTATCCAATGTATCACAGTTTTTTAGTATCAGAAAAGCTCTACATTCCATACCGTTACAGGGTGCGTCAAAGAAAGCTCACGAGAAAGGAAAGCTGCAATGAAGGAGAGTCCTTATTTCATGGGAATTGATGGTGGGACCGAAGGTGTACGTGTTGGCGTGTTCGATAAAGATGGTACACCGGTAGGCTTCTCAAGTCACACATACGCACTAAAACATCCTCGTCCCGGCTGGGCAGAGCAGGACCCTGATGAGTGGTGGTCATCTCTTGTCTCAGCAGTAAGGGAGGTGATGAGCAAAAACGCTCTCACACCTGAAGCTATCGCGGGTATTTCTTTAGATGCTACGACCTGTACAGTTGTCGCGGTCGATAAACAGAACAGAATTTTGCGGCCAGCGATTCTGTGGATGGATGTTCGCGCGGCACCTCAAGCGCGACGCATTGCCGACACTGGCGATGCGGCTCTCAGGTATAATGGTTTCGCTCAAGTTTCTGCTGAATGGATGCCCTGTAAAGCTCTCTGGTTAAAGGAAAACGAACCAGAAGTGTACAATGCCGCCGAGCATATCTGCGAATATATCGATTGGCTCACCTACCGTCTAACTAACGAGTGGACAGCCAGTGTGAACATTGCTAGCCTCCGTTGGTATTATGACCGCGCTCATGGCGGCTTTCCAGAAAGCCTCTATCGAGCCGTTGGGCTAGAAGACCTGCTCGGCAAGTTTCCACAGAGAATACTGGATGTAGGAACAGTGGTTGGTGGCCTTACTCCACAGGCTGCAGCAGAACTTGGCCTACTCCCTGGTACGCCAGTCGCGGAGGGTGGCGGTGATGCGATGGTGGGTACAATTGGGATGAACGTCCTGGCTCCGGGTAAGATCGCTCTTATCACTGGCTCATCACATGCTATTTTCGGAGAAACGGCGGAGGCCATATATGGCTCTGGTTTCTTTGGCTCCTTCACTGACGCAGTTCTTCGCGGTTTGTATGTCGTGGAAGGCGGGCAGGTCTCCACTGGCTCCATCATTAAATGGTTCCGTGATAATTTCTGTGGGAGCCTTATCGAGGAAGCTCAGAAGCGAGGATTTGGATTATACGATCTACTCAACGAACGTGCCGAGCGTGTGCCAGTAGGTTCAAACGGGTTGATCGTGGTAGACCACTGGCAGGGCAACCGCAGCCCGTACACTGATCCAGAAGCACGTGGCATGATCTGGGGGTTGACGCTCAGGCACGATACAGCACATATTTACCGGGCAATGATAGAAGGCATCTGCTACGGCACAGAACTCATCTTTCAAACGCTCCGCAAATATGGCTTTCAGCCAGAAGAAATCGTTGTGAGCGGTGGACCCCTCAAGAGCAATCTGTGGATGCAGATTCATGCGGACGTGAGCAATCTACCAATCACCTATACTCGAGTACCTGATGCCGCCGCACTTGGCTCAGCAATACTTGCATCGGTAGGGGCAGGAGTATATCCTACCATACAGGAAGCAGCACATGCTATGGTTCATACCAGTCATCACATCGAGCCAGATCAGCAACGGCACCAGGAATACCAGTTCTATCTCGAAAAGTACATAGCAACGTATTATCAAATGCGAGATTTGATGCATGATACCGTAAGACACGAAGCCGGAAAAACGTATACACAATAGACACTTGAATAGCGGGACCTCTATCAATACAAGGAGAGAAAAGCATGCTTGCTGCTGTATTTCAGAAACCCGGTCAATTGGAGGTGATGGAAGTTGACACTCCCGAAATTGGACCAGATGAAGTGCTTGTCAAGGTAGGAGCCAACACAATATGTGGAACCGATGTACGTATCTTTCGTGGCGAAAAAACGAAAGGCATTCCTCTGCCCGCCATCCTGGGACATGAGGTAGCAGGTCATGTACAGGAAGTAGGGCGCGATGTACGAGGCTACGAAGTGGGCGCGCCGGTAGCTATGGCCCCCGTGATTGCATGCCATCACTGCTACTACTGTCAGAATGGCATGGAGAATATTTGCCCCAACCAGAGGATCGTCGGCTATGAAGTCAAAGGGGGCTTAAGCGAATATGTACGCATTCCTGCCGATGCGGTCGCAGCCGGAAATCTCTTTGTCGCGCAAAAAGATATCCCCTCTGAATACCTGGCACTCGCAGAACCTCTGGCCTGTTGCGTAAACGGTCAGCATCGCTCTTCCATAGGGCTGAATTCTACCGTGCTCATCATGGGGTCGGGACCTATTGGCCTATTTCATCTCCAACTCTCTCTGCTAGCGGGAGCACGAACCGTCATCGTTAGTGAACCCTCGGCCTCGCGTCGCGCCGTCGCCTCCTCCTTTGGCGCACACATCACGGTTGATCCTACCTCCGAAGACCTCCCCTCTATAGTCGCAGATGCTACAGGAGGGCTTGGAGTGGATTCGGTCGTTATCTGCATAGGTGTACCCGCACTGGTGAACAATGCACTCGCTTTAGCGCGGCAAGGGGGGCGTATCAATGTCTTTGCTGGACTGGCCGCCAAAGGATGGGCAGAAATCGAAGCCAACCTTATTCACTATAAAGAGTTAGAGGTAACGGGCAGTGCCAATTCGCGCCGCGCTGATTATCAGATTGCCCTTCAACTTATCGAGTCTGGGCGTATTCAGGTAGAGGCAATGGTGACGGACCGCTTTCCTTTACAGTCTGTTCATGCCGCATTGGATAAAGCCGCTAAAGGAGAGGGTATTAAGATAGCTGTGATGCCACAATTGAAGGGATAGTACAATGCAGCCTGTCGCAACCTCAGACGATATCTGGCTTGGTCTTGATGTCGGCACACAAAGCGTCCGTGCTCTTGCAGTCACAAGCACCGGTGAGATACTTGGGGCGAACTCTCAACGCCTCACCAGTCAAAGGAATGGTCCCAGACACGAGCAGAACCCCGAAGATTGGTGGCGCGCAACTTCTATAGCCTGTCGCACCGCACTCGCAGACCTACCCGCAAAGGCAATCCGTGGTGTCGCTGTTGATAGTACATCCGGCACTATCCTGCTCGTAGATCGTTCAGGCCATCCACTCACGCCAGGACTCATGCATGATGACAACCGGGCTACCGCCGAGGCGCGACGTGTCAATGAAATTGGTGCAGACGTGTGGGCCACGCTAGGCTACCAGATGCAACCTTCATGGGCACTACCTAAGTTGCTCTGGATGTTACACGAATACAGGAACACTACACATTCTACAATACAAGCAGGTATCAAGGTCGCGCATCAAACGGATTTCATCAACCGGCATCTTGTTGGGCATGAAGTAACGACCGATACCAGCTCATCGCTTAAGATGGGCTACGATTTGCTTCAGAACTCGTGGCCGCGAGAGGTTTTTGCCCAACTCGCCATTCCAGAGGAAATTTTGCCTGATGTCGTACTCTCAGGAACACACATTGGAACGGTCTGTAGACAGGCAGCAATCGAGACAGGTATTCCCGAAGGAACTGCGGTCATCGCTGGTATGACAGATAGTTGTGCCGCCCAGATTGGCGCGGGTGCCCTCAGTGTTGGAAGTTGGAATTCTGTGCTTGGCACAACGCTTGCCTTCAAAGGTGTCACACAGCAACTCATCCGTGACCCGGCGGGCGTCATGTACTCGCATCGCTCGCCTGATGGTGGCTGGTTGCCCGGCGGCGCTTCCGGCTCAGGGGCAAGTGTGCTCGGTATGTACTTTCCGAATCGTGACCTCGATGCTCTCAGCATTCAGGCAATGCAACGAGAACCCGCTAGCATTGTTGCTTATCCTCTTGCCTCTCATGGCGAGCGCTTCCCTTTCAGTGTTCCCGAAGCCGAACGTTTCCTCCTCGGCGAGCCGACCGATGAGATCGACCTCTACGCCGCCCTGCTACAGGGCGTGGCTTTCGTCGAGCGACTGAGCTTTGATTATCTCGACATGCTCGGTGCTCCCATTGATGGCGACCTGAGTCTCACAGGCGGAGGAGCGCGTAACCGTTATTGGTGTCAACTTCGCGCAGATATTCTTCAACGCACAGTACGTATTCCCGAAAACGCTGAGGCCGCACTGGGTATGACAGTGCTTGCCGCTTCTGTTGGTCGTCAAGTAGCAGATGTCGCGAAAGAGATGTCGCGTACCCGCGAGGTGATCGAGCCGCGACCTGACCGTGTGGGACGCTTCCAGGAGTCATACATTCGATTGGTACAAGAGCTTGAGCATCGAGAATGGTTGCCAGCGCAGGTTGCGGCACATGCAAGCACACGAGCCAGAGCGTGACTTTTGCATGCGTAGCCCGTAAGGTACATTGGGAAGGAGTAATTCATGAAGCAAGATACAACGAAATTGTTGCTTGTGCGCCACGGACAAACAGAACTAAGTCATAGCGATGCGTTCTGCGGTGCGACCGAAGCAGCACTGACAGCACTCGGCCAAGAACAAGCTCAAAGGCTTGCTAAGCGGCTACATCATGAACATATCGACGCTCTTTACTGTAGCCCACAGGGGCGTGCGCAGGAGACCGCGAAACCGATTGCCGCCTCTCTGAATATTGCAATACAGACACGTGAGCCTTTACGCGAGATGAACTTTGGTCTCTGGGAGGGCCGTGTGCAAGCCGAGGTTGCCGCAGAGTCTCCTCAAGAGATGGCGGCATGGGATCGAGGTTCATGGCGAGTACATGTACCTGAGGGCGAGACGCAGCAAGCTGTACTTGCCCGTGTTGTGCCATGCATTGTTGAACTGCTAAACGCTCATACAGGGCAAACCATCCTCGTTATAAGTCACAGAACGGCCTTACGCTTGCTCATCGGACACCTACTCAACTTGTCGTTGCTCAATAGCCGCAGCCTATCTTTAGACCCGGCAAGTATATCGAGCCTGCTTGTAGCAGGCGATCAGGTACAACTTAACCTCTTTAATGATACCAGTCATCTTATGTGACACTTTTCATAAGCTATGTCCCCATCCTCGGCCTATACTGTATGGCCTCCGCCACATGGTTCGCCGCAATCGTCTCGCTCTCCGCTAGGTCCGCAATACTTCTTGCTAGCTTGAGCACACGATGAAATGCTCGTGCCGACAGGTGCAACTGTTGCATTGCCGCCTTCAGCAACTTTTCCGCCGAGCCATCCACGGCACAAAAGTCGCGTACCTCCGCCGGTCCCATTTCCGCGTTGCACGTCAGCTTCGTTCCCGTAAAGCGTTGCAACTGCCGCTCTCGCGCCGCCTGCACTCTCGCACGAATGGTCGCGGAATCTTCGACCTTGCGTTTGTCGGCAAGTTTCTCATAATCGACGCGCGGCACCTCCACATGAATGTCGATACGGTCTAGCAGAGGGCCACTGATGCGCTTCTGATACCGTGTAATCGCTGTCACGGAGCAGGTACATTCGCGTATCGGGTCTCCATAGTACCCACACGGGCACGGATTCATGGAGGCCACCAGCATAAAATTCGCGGGATACGTGATCGTACCCTGCGCACGTGAGATCGTCACGACCTTGTCTTCAAGCGGCTGACGCAATACCTCCAGCACGTTTTGCCCAAACTCCGGCAGTTCATCGAGGAAAAGCACACCTCGGTGTGCTAAACTTATCTCCCCCGGACGCGGAATACGCCCTCCACCCACCAATCCAGCATGGCTCGTTGTGTGATGCGGCGAACGAAACGGGCGCTGTAGAATCAACGGGACATCGGTTGGTAGCATACCGCTCACACTATAAATCTTCGTCACATCCAACGCTTCCTGTATGAGCATACGCGGCAAAATCGAAGGTGTGGTGCGCGCCAGAAGTGTTTTTCCTGATCCCGGAGGACCACTCATCAAAATATTATGTCCACCACTCGCCGCCACCTCTAACGCACGTTTGACATGCTCCTGCCCCCGAACTGACGACATATCTTGTGTGTACAATGCCTCTTTTGCATTATCTAATAGGTTTGGGTCTCTGATATATGGCTCTATCTGCTTAATACCATTGAGGTGTGCGACAAGTTGTGCCAGCGTCTCAACCGGATACACCGTGACGCCCTCTATCAACGTCGCCTCGATCGCATCAACGGCTGGCACAAAAACGGCACCAACACGCTTTTCACGCGCCAGTGCCACCATCGGCAAAATGCCGTTTGTATGTCGCAACCCTCCATCAAGTGAGAGTTCGCCGAGAAAGAGAGAGGTCGTCAGTTCTTCGTTTGGAGTGATTTGTCCCGATGCAAAAAGTATTCCAACCGCGATAGGCAGGTCATACGCAGGTCCCTCTTTCCGCAGGTCAGCAGGAGCAAGATTGACGGTGAGATGTTTATATGGAAAAAGACAACCGCTATTTTTTATCGCGGCCCTTACCCGTTCCTTTGCCTCATTAACGGCTGCATCAGGCAGTCCAACGATAGCAAATGCCATGAGACCATTCGTAATATCAACCTCAACCTCGACTAAGGCACCATCAAGACCAATAATTGCACAACTTCGCGCCATTGCAAGCATAGACTTCTACTCTCCTCAACAATAGTGTTGGAAGTATTATGCACGAATGACAGCAAAAATGCAAGTCTATAGCTAGAATGCTTCGACTAAAAGTGAGTTCCTGTAGTTAATACGATCACTTCCTGGCCCGTTTTCAGAGGTGTATCCATTCCACTCGTACCACCAATAATTATGTTACTTACAAATATTTTGACATGCTCACGAAGATGCCCTTGTTCCGTACATAAACGTTCCCATACCGTGGGCTGTTGCTCCTTTAACGTTGCTAATAGTTCGCCCACCGTATTGGCACTCAATGCAATCTGACTTTTCCCGCCGCTATAGGCACTCAAGGTTGAGGGCAGACGTAGGGTAACAGATGCCTTTTCTTCAATATCCATATCTCTTTCATCCTCATGTCGCACTTCAAATACTTTATGTCTCTTGTACCATGATATGTACACGATGCCACGCGTTATTCATATACCCTTTGAAATTCCATACTTGCTCTACCAACTC
>CAXTUE010000201.1:0-8115 GCA_964247355.1 uncultured Ktedonobacteraceae bacterium
ACAGCTTCTCTATGCGTGTTATGCTTAAAGCCATAGATAATCTTCGCGTCAGGCTCAGCCGCTAAGATGTACCAAAACTCCGTTTTCCCAAGCTTGCCGCCCTCATGCGTAGCGGCGTATGTGTCGTCAGGGTGGACCTGAACCGAGAGATTCGCGTTTGCGTCGATAAACTTTGCTAATAAGGGAAAGCGAGGCCCAAAGATTGCCATTGCCTGCTCGCCCAACAGGTGCTGACCCCATTCATTGACGAGTGCGCCGAGTGTTTTTCCTGCATGGGTTCCATTCTGCACAAGCGTCGAAATTTCGGTCTCCCACGCCTCACCAATAGCAGCATCGCCACTCGGAAGCTGTTTCCACTCATGCTGTTCCAGTCTACGACCACCCCAAATAGTTTCATGCAGTGACGCTTCTAAGCGCACCGGGTATACATGCATCACGACCAATTCAACCTCCACATGTGTAAAAATATATTCACAAGGCAACGCTCCTTGCGCTCTTAGCTTGCGAGGAGCGCACCTTCTATCTGACGACGAAGTTTATCCCGCATCATGATACCTTTAATACGATAAATCTCTTGACCACTCTTAAAAAAAACAAGCGTCGGAACACCCTCGATGTTCCATTGCTTCACGATATCTTCGTGTCCAGTTACATCAAGCCGAGCAAATAAAGCTCTTCCTGAATATTCTTTACTGATCGCCTCAAACTCCGGCTCTAAAATCTGACTTGCACTCGTCTGCTCCGCCGAAAAGTTGACAATTGTTAGCTGTTGCGAGTGTAAAACCTTTTCCTCGAAATCCTCGCCCGTTACTTCAATGTAGCTTTTTGCCATGCCATCCTCTGCTTCTAATAAATTTTGTCTCTTTTTCCCAAAATATCACCCATCAAGAGTACATGTCAAGCGTAGGGACCGATTATGCGTTTTCACGAAAGAATGTGGATGTGTCTGAGGTTGGGACTGCATTCATCACGTCCGTTTGTTGAGTGAGATACTACCACGGACGTGATGAATGTTGTTGGTTTCTTACTCTACATCGGGGGCATGTTCGTTTGATGAGTGAGATGCCGCCACGGACGTGATGAATGCGGTCCCTACAACAACGCTTCGGCATCCTCAATGACATAGCGGTAGCCCTGCTCCGTGAGGAACAGTTGACGGTTGGCCGAAAATTCTTGATCGCGAGTATCGCGTGTGACGACAGAATAGAAGTACGCTAATCCACCATCGCTTTTGGGACGAAGAATGCGCCCTAAGCGTTGAGCCTCTTCTTGACGAGAGCCAATTGTGCCCGAAACCTGAATCGCGACATTTGCATCGGGCAGGTCGATAGCAAAGTTGGCGACTTTGCTCACGACGATACGTTTAATCTCACCACGCCGGAATTGATCATAAAGCTTCTCACGCTGTCCATTTGGTGTCCGGCCTGTAAGTAGTGGCGCATGAAGTTCTTCGGCGAGGAGTTTGAGTTGCTCGATGTACTGCCCGATCACGAGTATCTGATCGTTGGCATGTTGTTCCACGAGATGACGGACTACCGATATTTTCGCTGGCGTTTCTGCCGCAATACGATATTTCTCGCGTACCTCAGCCATCGCGTAATTCATTTGCTCGTCCTCGGTTAGCCCGACGCGAATCTCGTGGCATTCCGCCGTCGCGATCCAACCCTGCTTCTCCAACTCACGCCACGGCACGTCATACTTCTTTGGTCCAATAAGGCTGAAGACATCGGCCTCCCGTCCATCTTCACGTACAAGCGTTGCCGTCAGGCCAAGTCGACGACGTGCCTGAATTTCGGCGGTGACGCGGAAAACAGGAGCTGGCAGCAGGTGAACCTCGTCGTAGACAATAAGTCCCCAGTCGTAGCTGGTAAAGAGCGAGAAGTGCGGGTAGGTCTCTTCTTCTGTCCCGTCTTCGTGCTTAATGGTTCGACGATAGGTGAGAATCTGGTAGGTACTTACAGTGATCGGGCAGATATCCTTACGGTCTCCTGTATACTCGCCGACCATCTCTGGTGGAATATCGGTCTTGTCGAGAATCTCGCTTATCCATTGACGGACCGCAACGGTGTTGGGCGTGAGAATAAGCGTGGCGCGTTGAACGTCCCCCATCGTTGCCAGCCCAACAATTGTTTTGCCAGCACCGCATGGTAGGACAACAACACCACTGCCACCACTTGGCGCACCACCGGCATAAAACGCTGAGGATGCTGCATATTGATAGCCACGTGGCTCAAATTCCTTGCCTTGACGCGTCGGCGAGAGAAGTTTGAGTGGTAGTGCTGAACCATCAGTATAGCCTGCTAAGTCCTCGGCTGGAAATCCAATGTGAATAAGTGCTTGTTTGATATGACCACGACGCGATGCATCAACCTGAATTGTCTTACGGTCGATCTGTCGTAGGATGTATGGTTGTGTACGCTTGTGATGCAGAACTTCAACAATCAATGCCATGTCCTCAGAGGTAAGCAGCAGGGCGTCTCCCTCTCGAATCAACTTGATGCGTCCATAGCGGCTAATGTATTCGCGAATATCGACGGCGATGTTTGAGGGAATCGCGTATTTGCTATAGTGCGTGAGAAGTTCGAGAATCGTAGCCGCACTCATACCGCCAGCAGCAGCATTCCAGAGCGAGAGCGGAGAGAGCCGGTAGGTGTGTATGTGCTCCGGCGATTTTTCGAGTTCCGCGAACTGAGCGAGTGCATCCCTTGCTTCTGCATGTAGGGGATGATCCACCTCTAACAAAATGGTCCGGTCACTTTGCACGATAATAGGATTGGCGGGATTCATAATGTATTTATACTCCGGGCATCGATGCCCATGTCGTTACGTATTTTGTCACTGTTGTCACGGTTGCTTCTTCATAGCCTCGCATAAGATGGCGCGCGCCTGTAATCACTTTTAGCCCTTTGGGGCCTGTTTGTTGCTCAACAAACGGTTCGAGTTTGTAGCGCGGACAGATTTCGTCAAACTCGCCTGTAACAAACAACTTTGGTCGCTCGAATGGGCGAGGAAAACCGTTGGTCGCACGGAAAAGAGGTAAGCTTATTGCCACAAGAGTGCGTATACGTGGGTCAAAAGGGCCATAGAGTAGTGCGATGTATGCCCCAAAGCCATGTCCAATGACACACACCTTTGCTGGATTCGCCGCCGGTACTTTTAAGATTGTGTCGATAGCTCCTGCCAGATCAAGTGGTTCCAACCGTCCATCAGTCTGCTGCCCCTGACTCCTTTGAACACCACGAAAGTTGAAGCGCAGGGCGAGCATACCACAGCTAGCAAGATGCCGTGCCAAGGCAACGGTGAGTGAGTCATTCATATCACTGCTTGCTGGTTGTGGATGGCAAAGAATCACACATGGCATGTGCTCTTCTGTTCTTCTCGGCACATGAAGCATTCCTTCAAGGAGAAATGTTGGTTGTCCCTTACTATGAAATGTGATTTGTTGCTCAGCCTGTGCTGATGAGGTCATCGTTTACCCTTCCGCTTCCCTGGCGTGTTGCTTCTCTTTTACCTGTATAGTATATCAAGTGCGTCAAAGCGTCAACTAGCTTTGACGAAGCGAAAACAATCTATGGAAAAAGTTATACAACGTGGAAAATGCGAGAAATTTCTACGACGAAAAGCAATTTGTATAACAAAACCCTTGCAAGTATGTTCAGGAATGTTATACTTAGTATGACAGATGTGGTACATCTCGCACGTCAGAGACTACTTCTTGTGCTATTTACGTATTTTTGGCAGCAGAGGCAGCAGTTTTATTTTTACGAACTTCACCCGCACCCTATTCTTGTGGGAGAAAAATTGCCTCGGACCTCTTGCTTTTGCTGTATGTATTACGCGTAGAGCGTAACGTTGACTGCGGTTATATGGAAGTGGGAAAACCCTTTACGTAGCAAGTATTTTCAGTTTGCCTCATAGTATGTCAAAAAAGATATGATATATACTGTGAGCAACACCTATTTCACAATGATGTGCAAAGGGTAGTGGTAGAAGACAATACGACGTTACACACAACCTGGGTATATTGTGCTATAACTAAAGTTAGTGCAAGTATCGCCGGAATAGTATGCTAAAGTATTGTAAAATGTAGAGGCAGGAGCACATATGACGACCATTTTAGTTGTTGAGGACGAGCCAACTATTGCTGAACTTCTCAAAGAAACACTAGACATCGAGGGCTATTCCACTGTTACTGTCCTTAACGGCGAAGATGCTGTACAATTCGCGCTTCGTGAAATGCCGCAACTTATTATGCTTGATATCATGCTACCGGGAATAAATGGATATGAGGTGGTGAGACAGCTACGCGATCATCCAAAAACAATGAATGTTCCTATCATTGTGCTGAGTGCCTGTGTATCGCATGCCGACAAAACTATTGCTTTCGAGCTGGGCGTTGACAGCTATATCACAAAACCGTTTGATACTGAGGAACTTCTCGCACTGATCCGCCGCCAATTAAAGCGTCTGCAAATGGGATCACTTTCACCTCTCACACAACTTCCTGGTGGGTTGCAGCTAGAACGCGCAATCAGTAGTAAGCTCAATAGTGCCGAGCAATGGAGCTTGCTCTATCTCGACCTCGATAATTTCAAGGCTTTTAATGACGTATATGGCTTTCTCGCTGGCAATAACATGATTTCGCTCGTCGGCCAAATATGTCAGCGTGCAGTGTATGAGCTTGGTAATATTACCGATTTTGTTGGTCATATCGGTGGTGATGATTTTCTAATTATGACCACACCCGACAAGGCCAAATTTCTGTGTCAACAAATTCTCGAACGCTACAAACAACAAAGCAGAGCACTCTATAAACACGAAGACCTGGACCGGGGTTCGATCAGTGGCGTAGATCGCAAGGGACGTGCTTACCAGTTCCCGCTTGTCTCTCTCTCCATTGGTGTTGTCAATAATCAAGCTCATAATGCGCACAATCTCGATGAAATTGGTGTGCTGGTGGCGGAAGCAAAACGCCATGCAAAGCTATCAACCGACAACGTATTCTCTATTTCGTCTCCTCGTAATCTTCATTTTCAGGAACGCTCTCATAAGAACGTTACAGATTTTCCGCCAGTTGTCTCACTTATGCATATGCAACACGCTAAGAGAAGCGCGAAGCAAGATGCCTTTGTTGAGCTATAGCAGTATTGGCCTTACCCTGTTTTTTGTGATATGCTAAAAGGCGAAATACATAAACCCTTTAAGATTGAAAGGTAGGAACAACCTACGAGTCAAGACGAAATTTTCCAGAAACAGCCTGAACAAGAGGAGACAAAGCTGGCGAAACGCGAGAATGCCAAGCGCGTCTTACGAGATAGTGGGCTTGCCGAGATGTTACAAAGCATCAATAAAAATCTTTTGAAGGGCCGAGGCTGGTTTGAAGAGTACGACTCAACGGTACTTTTCAAGTGGGGAACGGGCTATACGCGTCGGCATATCTGGGTTGACGTGGATGGTACATCACTACGCTTTCGCCTCATGCCTCATCGTAAATGCGTCTCATCTATTCCTCTATGTGATGGTGAGTATCATACGTTTACCAGCCAACTATGGGCGAACCGCACTCTTCTGCAAATGGAACTGAAGAAGTACTACGAGAAACCTGTCGCGGAAACCTCTTCAGATTAAATGTGCGCCCTTACAACGGTTCCAGGGCAAGTATTTGCATTGTGCCAATACTGCTGATGAAGCGATGAATAGCGTTATAATGAACATCTCCGTAAAAACTCTCACGATCTCTATCATCAGACCAACTCAACATATTGAGAAACGTTGCCCCATGAAGATACGAGGGAGTCAACTCTGTTGATGGGAGTTGCTCGGCTGCGCCACGGGCTAAAAACCCAAGAGCAAGCGATGAGTGTGTTGCTTGTCGTTTTAGCCCTTCGAGCCAGCCGCGTTGCGCCACATCAGCTTGCTCTGGTCGAACGGCTGCCAGGTGGAGTGCAGCAATTTCAGGGGCCGCCGCCGGACGTATATAACCCCATAGGTAGGAAAAGAGAAATTGTTCAGGCGGCGAAACTGTTAGTTTCGCCGCCGAACTTATCAACAGTTGTCGGGGATTATACCGCTCCTGTGCCTGTTTCCATGCCTCGTCGCTTTCCCATGTTGTGAGTATTGCGTAACAGGGTGATGGTCCTCGTCCCCTGTAGAAGCGAGAAGTCACCAGTCCTTGAGTATTATGTATCGTGTCCTGAAGAAGCTGTATCCGTGCAAGCGTATCGGCATCTTTGATTGGCGTCGTATACGCGAGTGTGACAACTAATACCTCTGCCATTGCATCTCTTTCCTCCCTATCCCACTATCTGAAAGCTGCCATCCCCTTGAATGCCCAGCACAACCGGCAAGACTTTCGTACTCACAACGACAACCTGATTTTGAATATGGAGCGCAATCGGGCAACTCACACCAACGAAATCTTCCTTGCTAATCCGTTGCACCATATCTGCTGGTGTTGGAAAGTTGTTTTCATTTGCAATCGGACCAACTGCTTTCGCCATAATCTCTATGCCATCCGCGAAGAAGAGTGCTCCTTGATCGAGTGCTGCCGCCCCACTGCAGTAGTTCCCAGGTGCCGCGAATGACGTGCAGAAACTCGCATAAAACTGTTTGGGCCATTCCTCGGTAGGTGGACGTGCTGCCGACGAAAGCGAAACAAATATCTTAGGTAGCAACAATTGTTGCTGTCGTGTCCATTGAACAAGACCCTGTAGCGCGGATGGCACAATATACTCTCCTCCAACCATTAGAATTGGCTGCTGATTTTGTGGAAGTCGCGCTATTGCTTGCGCGAGTAGCACCACATCGTTAGTGAGGAGAGATGTATAGATCAGTTCGGGACGGGGTTGTGCATTAAGCGCGTCCTTAAGACCTGCTAAAAGAATATCTTGTGCTACCTGCGGGCGTCCATGCGCGTCAAGGATTCCGCTCGCGACTGCTGTTTCTTGAGCTACGATTTTACCCGAACCGCTCTTGATAAAGTTATTACTGAAACCATGCGCCGACCCTTCCGATGATGAATCGCTGGGATCATAGAAAATAGCTGCATTATGCACGTGTAAGGTAGTTGCGGCAAAATTCGCACCAACAGAACTTTGACGGTCATCATCGGGCGAGAAGCGTACGAAGGCAAATCCAGGAGCACAATGTTTGTACAGTGAAGTGCTGGTAATAGTATCAAGAATGAAAAGCCCGGTTGCCGTTGGCACAATAAGTGGCAGGCCCGCGCGACACATAACAGGAAGCGCGACACGCACCAGTGTGCTCGGCCCAAGCCCCAAGATACCTAAGACAGGATGTGTTTTGCTTACAGCTACTGAAGTTACCAGACCAAGCTGCTGTGGTGCTGTACTTCCGCTTGCTAATGATGCCGCAACCTCCGCTATTTGCAATGCACCTTGCTCAACACCAGTAGTATTTGCTAAGACGAGGTAGAGCAAAGGTGCCCCCGGCGTCTTCATCTGCGTCAAATTGTATTGCTGCTGCGCGATAAATGCACCCACAAGCTCCTGGGTGTAGGCAGCGTAAAGAACATGTCTATCTGTGCCAGCATGAGGGTCTGCATTGCCTGGGCCGCTATCAAAGCTGACCACAATCATACCGTATGGATGTCCCGATTGACGCACTCGTACATCTTCGAGATAGATGGCTGCCTCTGCTCCGTTGCACCCAGTTGTATCACTGATTGCTGTGCTCATGGCAGTTGTGAGCAACGAACGTGCCTGAGACACATCACCTTTTTGTAACGCCTGTGCTGCTAAACGCTTGTTCCGATAACTATTCGTGTTACAGGCATCGTAGGCTCTAAGGCCGTCGCTTAAGCTAACACCGTCGGGTGTTGGTAGAGTGACGCGAGTCGGTTGGTAGTAGCGCGCGCTATCCCAGCTAATGCCCAAAAACGCACTGAGGGAGGCGACAAGAAGCAGGAGAAGGAGTGTACCATAGGAGAGTGCTCTTGGCGACACAGGAATTTGCCCGCCGCGAAAAAAGCCACTTGCCTCCCAGCCAATAACACTAAACGGATCGCGTACAAGACGCCGACGGTATTTACGCGTTGACTTTGCTTCCTGCCGGAAAAGATCAAGCAACACCAGACAGCCCGATTCGCATGTAAGA
>CAXTUE010000202.1:0-8091 GCA_964247355.1 uncultured Ktedonobacteraceae bacterium
TGATACATGTAATCCAGCATATGCTATGTACTATCGTCTCCCCAAGCGCGGGCGTTGCCCAGGTGTCGGCTCCAGCGTAGGTCGCTCCTCAATAAGACGCACCGCTTCGGCGATAGCGCGCTCAAGTTGTGGATCAAGATTGTGCGCGTAGTCTTGTGGCGCGATATCCACGTCGATGTCGGGATCGGTCCCATAGTTTTCTACGTTCCAGCCTACATCTTTAAACCAGAAAGAGTATTCGGGCTGCGTCGTCATAGTGTTATCAACCAGTCTATGCCGTGGATGTATGCCGATGACACCGCCCCACGTACGCTTGCCAATCAACGGCCCCAGCCCCATAAGTTTGAAGCTGTGGCTAAAGATGTCGCCATCGGAACCTGCATGTTCGTCGGTGAGCGCGACCATCGGGCCGCGTGGCGACTCCTGCGGATATGGCTCAGGCTGACCCCAGCGCGTGAAATCGTAGCCAAGACGCTTACGTGCCAGTTTCTCTAAGAGCAGCCCGGAGACGTTGCCACCACCATTCCAGCGCACGTCTATTAAGAGCGCGGGATAGTCATATTCCGCGAGATAGCTGCGATGAAACTCGGCATATCCTACTCCCCCCATATTGGGAATGTGGACATAGCCAACCAGCCCTTTCGAGACATCATGTACTACACGCCGGTTACTCTCGACCCATTCGCGGTATCGCGCAGACCGTTCGTCCGACAAAGCCTCAACCGTAACGACGCGCCGCTTGCCCTCAGCATCCTCAATTGTTAATTGCACCTCGTTGCCAGCTTGATTGACGAGCAGTTCTTGTGGGTGACGCGTCTTGCTAACACGTTGCCCGTTGACCGCTAATACCGCATCGTTGACTTGCACGTTTAACCCTGGACTTGTCAGGGGCGAAGTTGTCTTCTCATTAGAGGTATCGCCCTTGACGATATGCGCGATACGATAACGATCATGTTCCGTGTCATATGCCCAGTCGACGCCGAGAAAGCCCTGTTTGTATTGTGGCCCACGACGATATTCACCTCCCATTTCGTAGGCGTGAGATGTACCGAGTTCACCTTGCAGTTCCCAGAGCAAATCAGACAGTTCGGAACGCGAACTGACGCGCTCAACTAGTGGAGAATACTGGGCATAAATTCCGTCCCAATCAATGCCCGACATATCTTCAGACCAGAATTGTTCGCGCTGTAGTCGCCATGCCTCGGCAAACATCTGTCTCCACTCTGCCGCCGGTTGCACCGATACTTTGACGCGTCCGAGATCAAGCCACCCATTTTCGCGGCCTGGCTCCTTATCGTCATCCAGCTTAGATGGCTTGTCTCCAGCCTTGAGCACACGCATACGCCGACCCGACTTATACAGCAGCGTTTTGTTGTCGCGCGACACGTCGAAACTGCTGACACCTGTGAGAATGCGTTCGTGCTTATATTTTTCAAAGCTGTACGCATCAATAGCCCCCTTTGGCCCATGATCGTCGCTTTCATCAGGGTCATCTATCGCTCCCTCAATGGGATAGGAGAGAAACAGGACTTTGCCCTTGATGCCATGAATGGCATAGTAGCGTCCCTCGCTCACAGGGAAGGGGATAGCGCGCTCGGTGATACCTTCGAGATCGATCACGACAGGCTCAACCTCGTTTTCTGCCTTCTCAGTCCCATTTTTGCTTTGTGCTGTATCCCCCAGCATTTCGGGCGTTGGCGTGTTGTCCTCATGTGAAGAAGCCTTGTCGCCATTCTCCTCTTCCTTTCTGTCTTTCTCGTCCGGTGCCTTTGGTTCGGCAATGAAGGGCGAGCGTAACTCGCGCTGTAGCGTGATAGCATAGGGTTTCACACCGCGCGGAAAGTTGAAGTCGAATTGCAGATTATCAGAAACAGGATTGAAGATGCGATGCCCCAGGAAGTAGAGATACTTGCCCTCTGGATCAAACGCTGGCTTGCTATCGACCAGCACTGGCTCCGTCGCCTGATACGTTGCCCCACTTTCCAGGTCACACAACTTAATGGCCGTCTTCTGCGCTGAGATTGGAAAGCCATACGCCAGCCAACGCCCATCAGGAGACCATGCAACACCGTTGATGCGACTAAAATCGCTGCGTTCGACGACCTGCGACGTGCGCGCTTCAAGCGCGACCACAATCAATTCGTTGCGATGATTGGTGATTGCAACGGCGTCATGCACGGGCGAAACCACCAGATTGACCACGCGTCCGAGGTCGAGGTCGGTCAACATCTCCGGCTCGGTCGCCTCTTCGGGATTGAAGAGAACCAGCACCTCGCGTCCGGGCGCATCACAAATCGCAACGCAGCGTTTGCCGTCATTCAGCCATTCGAGGAAACGATAGCGTACACCATCCTGCTCACCATGTTGCAGCACAGGCCCATCCCAGTTACCCATCGTGAATGCTTTGCCACGTGTCGTCAAGGCAATCTGATACCCCTTTGGATGCAGCGCGTAGCTATCGAGGTAGGTCACGGCGGAGGCAAACTTGCGGTTGCGCTGCGTACGCACGCTCGGCAACGTTACATTCAGTTGGCGACTCTGCTCAGTGCCTGGATCGAATACATATAATTCCGCTCCTGCATGATAGACGAGCCGATGCCCATCACTCGTAAGGTGACGTGCATAAAAATCTTGTTGGTGCGTGTGCTGTCGAACATCCTCGCCCCGTGGCGTACACGAATAGACATTCCCCACACCATCGGCATCAGAGAGAAAGTAAATGCGTTCACCAAGCCAGTTCGGATTGACGACATTGCCCTTAAGATTTTGCAAACGTTCAAACGTACCACTTCCTGTTGGGTCAGACCAGAAATGTCCCGCTGTGCCGCCACGATAGCGTTTCCATCGCGCAAAATTTGTCCCATTGCGACCAAGCACCACACCACCCTGCGGTCCATAAGAGATCGCGCTTGCTTTGCCAAAGGGAAGTTGACGTGGCAGGCCACCAGTGGGCTTTATGGCATAGATGACATCAAAGCCTGCCGCGAACTGTCCCGCGCCACTGGTATACAAAATCTCCGTGTTATCGGGCGACCAACCCAGGACGCGACAATTGCCACCATGAAAGGTGAGCCGTTGAGCCGGTCCACCCAGCGCGGGCATCACATACACCTCGCTCGGTCCTTCTTCACGTCCCACGAACGCTAATAGCTCACCGTCACGTGAGAAGAAGGGATAGGTTGCCTCACCAACACCTGCGGTCAAGCGTTCCGCCCGTCCACCCTCACTCGTCGTCAGCCATAAATCATCCTCCGAGACAAACACAATCCGGTCCTGAAAGATATTGGGGAAGCGTATATAGCCTTGAGATGCCATGCAAAATAACTCCTTTATATATAAGAACGAGGTAAATCCATATGAGACGGTACATACACCTATGGTGGAACATAGGCGAAAACATACCGCTAGAAGAGATATGTATATTTTGCCACAGGAGGGCAAGGTGTGTCTAATTTTCTTGACCTTATACAGCCAACTAAGGTATGCTATACAGCAGACCAATTGCAGCGTTAGCTTGCTCTATCAAAGCCAGGCTAACGCTTCTCACATGTTTTCTACATTGCTCATTCAGAGAAGAAGCGAGCCAGAAAGGACGCCCAGGTATGTCCGAGAAAATATTTGCCCCTGAGTTGTTCCGCCCACGTCTTAACTTCCCCAACGTTCCTTACGACCATCACGTACGGTCCGCAGCCGAGCGTTTTCCCGAACGTATCGCCATGGTGTATCAAAACATGCTCTTCAATTATCGTGAAGTGATTGCGATGATTAATAGCGTAGCCAACGGCTTGTACAATCTAGGACTGCGCAAGGGAGACCGCCTCTGTATATTCATGGCCAATAGACCGGAATATACAGTGACGTTTATCGCGGCTGCCTCGATTGGTGTCGTCGTAAGTCCAATGAATCCGGGCTATAAAGAGCGCGAAGTAGCGTATCAGATTGAAAATTCTGAGGCGCAAGCGATTGTCATACAGAGTGAGCTTGTACCTATACTTCAACTGGCAATGAGTCACAAGCCGTTCCCAAATCTCAAACACATACTCGTCACGGGTAGCAAGGCACCGGAGAGTATGTCGAATGCAATTCCCTTCGGCACTCTTTTACGCGAGTCGTCATCCGATCAGCCACCTCATGTAGATATCAGTGGCGATGATCTGGTTGCCTTACCTTATTCTTCAGGAACAACCGGCTTACCAAAAGGGACATTACTGACACACCGCAACCTCGGCGTCAACAACCTGCAATTTACGACGGCACTACGCATCAACCATACGGATGTGGCCCTGAACTTTCTGCCTTTCTATCACATCTACGGCGTGATGTTAACGGGTGGCTTGCTCTCCTGCGGTGGTACACAGGTTATTATGGAACGCTTCGACCTCCAGCAATCGCTCGAACTCAGCGAGCAGTATAGCGTCACCTACTACTTTGCGGTGCCCCCGATTGTGTTAGCGCTTGCCAATGCGCCGATTGATGTTAGCAAATTGAAGACGGTCAAGTACATCTTTTGCGGTGCCGCTCCACTACCACCGGGACCCGCGAAAAAATTGACCGAAAAGGCGGGCGTTGCCGTTGTGCAAGGCTATGGTTTGACAGAAGCATCGCCACTGACTCATGCCCAGCCATTTCCGATTACACGATTAGAGAGTATCGGCATTCCGATTCATAATACCGAGCAAAAGATTATGGATATTGAAACGGGTACACACGAACTGCCCGTGGGCGAAGATGGCGAAATTGTCCTGCGCGGCCCACAGGTGATGCAGGGGTATTGGAAGGCACCCGAAGCGACCGCAAACGCACTACGCGATGGCTGGCTGTACACAGGCGACATCGGACATGTGGACGAAGAAGGCTTCACCTACACAGTTGACCGTAAGAAAGAGATGATTAAGTACAAGGGCTTTGGTGTCGCACCCGCAGAGATCGAGGCATTGCTGCTAGAACATCCTGCCGTGCAGGACTCTGCCGTAATTGGCATACCTGATGATGAGGCGGGCGAGCTTATCAAGGGGCTTGTGGTGATACGCGAGGGACAGAACGTTACGCCTGACGATATCGTCACATTCGCGAATGGCAAATTAGCAGGCTACAAACGAGTCCATCATGTCGAGTTTATTAGCGCAATTCCGAAGACTGCCTCAGGCAAAATTCTGCGTCGCGAACTCAAAGAGCGTGAAAAAACTCTTCATCAATAAAAATCAGGCACTGCATTCCGGCTTCGTTGGAATGCAGTGCCTGATTTTTATTGATACCAAACAATTATAGGCCAACGAGGAAGAGGCCGCGCGCCATTGCTTCTCCGGCAAGCGTACACACGACGACAAGATAGAGCATACCCGTTGCGGACTGGAACGAACGATCACGGACGAGTTTCCATGCAAGTCCTCCCAGAACAAGCGGTATGACAAAACTAACGAGAATGCGTATCCAACTAATTGCATCGGTACTCAGGGGCGTATAGGTTGGCGCGTTCGCTGGCTTGACATGGGAGTCGGGTGTGGTCGTGGGGGACGTGACACCTGAAACTGGTTGCTGAGCGGTGGGCTGCGTAATGGTACTGGGACCGGCAATAAACGTGAAAAGCACCTGAGCGAGTACACCGAGTAGGACCAGCGTTGTCGCGAACTGCAATGGCTTTTCCGAAAGCGCGGGCGTGACAAGATACCAGTGGCCGAGCCACATCGCGGTAAGCACACCACCAAGGGCAAGTGCGGCGGCAAAGAAGCTAGCAACAGTAAACGCCCCTCCAATATTGGCTGAGGCCAGCGGACGATAGATCATCGCCATCACAAAAAGCGTCCCAAGCCCTGCCGCAACGGTTGCAACACCACTCAGCAGACGCAGAATACGCACAACAGAAAAACGGCGGACAGGTGTTACCTTGACTTCACCTGTCTCAACACTATCAACTGGCTCTAGCTGCGCCTTCTCTGCTTCTCTCTTCGCATCCACTCCGGCACTCTTATCGAACCAGAGCAGAACGTTATAGGGAATCATCAGCAAAAAGAAGAGCAATAAGGGCAACGTTTCGTATCGTGTCCAGAACTGGTCAAGCTGGTGATAGCTACTGAGTTGTTCAGGAGTCGAAAAGTTCTGCTGGAAAAGATAGGTGAGATACGTCAAGCCAAGATAGATAAGGGCGTATGAGACCAGGAAGCCGCGCTTCACCTCGTTGCGCCAGTCAAGCAGCACAAGCACGGTGAAGGAGCCAATTGAGACTTCTGTCATCACAATAAATAGCACAAGGGGCAATGTGAATAACATTTTATAGCTGTATCCTTCATTTGAGTCTATACAATATTTCTAGTAAGATGTTTCCTCTTACCGCATATCAGATTATAGCGTTATCTGGCTAGTGACACAAGTCATTTATATATCACTACTTCACATCAAAAATCAGCCATGCATCGCTTTTCAAGCGATGCATGGCTGATTGCCGTGAGAGCCGGAATTGTATTGAACAGCTTATTTAACCGTAAACTTATCTACGGCATTCAGAGACTGTCCACCAAACTTCTCGTTTACGGAAGCAGTTGCGGGTCCTTTACATTTTGTTTGCGGCGTCCAAGTCCATGTGTAGTTGCCACGAGCATCAGCATGTTGCGTACCTTTCAGGCTCTTGCTCACCGCGTAATAGCCACTGCAATACTTAATCTGAATCGTTAACGCAGCTTTCGCTTGTGTATGAACACATACACTCCCCTGTTTATTGTCTACAGCACTGGCGCAAGTGAACTGAACGGATAATTTTGGTGCCGCCGCATGTACATAATTTGAACGTGTAAGCACGAATGTACTACTTATACTAGTAACAATCATGGCCGCAACAAACAGTGTTGCCAAATAATACCTATAATAGTCTTTAAAGCTGGGACGCGTCATACTATTCTTTCCTACTTTCCGTACTAACGTGGAAAATGTTTCTACTTTATATAATACACAGTAAGCAAAATAGTAACATGAAATATAAGTATATATACATGAAAGAATAGTTATGACATTGTTTAAGCAAGCATATCAACAAATATAATTTAAGCACCTCTATGAAAATCGTAGAGAGAAACATGTTCTCTTTAAAATACTATGCAATTTTCAAAGAACGTGTTTCTTTTCTGCAAGAATACTGTTATTATGAGGGATAGCGTTACACTTTTTCTATGAAGCACTTTATATGGGAGACATATATGGCGACTAAGCCCGATGAAAATACTGGTGCCAATAACTCTGAGAGAAATACAAAAGATACTTTCTCTAACTCTGCAAAGCTACAAGAGAGACCCGCTCAGCATCGTTTCGCGCGCGCATACTCGCAGTATGAAGATGCGATTGCCGACAATTATTATGCACAAACGGGGCATGGCTCGTTCTGGTTAGAGTTGCAACGCTGGTTTCTGGTGAACACATTTGCGCCACAATGGTTGCCCAAGTTGTGGCAGCATCCAATCGTTGGCTATGTTATTGGTATAGCTCTACAAATTCTCGCCGCGCTCAGTACCATTCTTCTTATGCATATCTTTCCTACATTCCTATTTTCTGGCCTATTAGAAATTCTTTGTGTCGCACTTGTCGCGCTCAACTTTGGTGCTGGTCCCAGTCTACTTTCCACACTCATCGGAATAATACTGCTCAATTTTTTTGTGCTCCCCCCACGTTCTTCTCTCAGTTTGAACGAAATTCAAAGTTTCGTTGAAAGTGTTTTATTTTTGCTTGTTGGCATAACAATCAGCATTGTTGCCAGTCAAGTTGAGCGGGCACGACGCGGAGCAATAGCCGAACGCAATCTTCTTGACGCGGTGATTGAGACTGTTCCCGATAGCGTTTCCATTTATGATGCGCAAGGGAGACTCGTTCGCCTCAATAGCGCGGGACGCCGCCTGGAAGAGGAACAAGGTATCCGTTATCCGGCGTTCACGATCACAACAAACAAATTGCGTACTCCGAGCGGAAGCTTTTTCCAGCAAGAAGAACTACCAATACAACGAGCACTGCAAGGGGAAGCTGTTGCTTCGGTCGAAATGGTCTGGCAACCCGTAACGGGCGATACACAATATTTTATGGTGAATGCGGCACCTCTGCACGATGCATCGC
>CAXTUE010000203.1:0-283 GCA_964247355.1 uncultured Ktedonobacteraceae bacterium
GCTGTACAATGATTTAGATGTAACCGTTGTCAATGCGCAGTATGCCGAATTTTTCGCTGACGATGACATTCGTTCAGGGCAAGCAATGGTCCGTCTCAATCTACAGGTGATAAACCACACACCGAACCAGATCAATATCGTCTATTATGATATCGCGCGTCTGCTAGAGGCGAACAGTAGTACTCTTTCCCCTACAAACATGCATCTCTCTGTTGGCCCTAAACCGGGGAAGCAGGAAAACGGCTGGTTGGACTTCTCATTACCGAATAAGAATGTTCATTTG
>CAXTUE010000203.1:318-3476 GCA_964247355.1 uncultured Ktedonobacteraceae bacterium
CAAACACTTGTCAAAATACCTTTTACAGGCCCATTTGATGCCGCACAATATGCTAATCACACCTCGCCACAAACAACAACTATTTCGTACAACTTTTCTGGACATACATTAACATATCATCTCATGAGTATAGAAACGCGCCTCGCGTATCAAGGTATGCAATGTAAAGCAGGGCAACAATTCTACATCTTGAATTTCAAAGTCGATAACAATGAAGGTGGAGATATCTCCCCCGGTTACGGTTTTGATTATATTCGCCTTGTAGCTCCTAACGACGAGCGTTCGCCCGTAGACAATAGCTTGCCCTACAGATTTAAAGCAGGTGCGAAGAGTGTGAGTGGGGCTGTTGTGTTTTCCGCGCCCAAAGGAATGAAGAAGCTTAATATAGGCTTTCTTTCGCAGAATGGTAGTGGTGAGCAAGATACAGGTGTAAGCTTATAAGCAAAATACATGTGGGAACGTCAGGATAATTTACTCATACTGTGAGTAAGTTATCCTGACGTTCCTGTCATTAACCAGACTTTTGACAGAGGATGTGTTCTTTGCGCCGCTCTTAAAAAACCGAGCGAATCGTGCCACCGTCAACACGAATGGTGGCCCCACTTACATAATCAGCAACTGGGCTAGCCAGGAACGCGACTGTCGCGGCAATCTCCTCTACTCTACCGAAGCGGCCTACGTCATTGGGTGCGATGTTTTGCGTCGCTTTGTATTCGATCTCCTCCTGTGTCCCATCCCAACCTTGAGCCTGAGCCATATGGACGAGCATTGGTCGCGCTGCTTCCGCAAGAATTGCGCCGGGAGCCACGACGTTTGATGTCACGCCAGTGTCCTTCATCTCACGTGCGAGCGACACCGCAAGGTTGTGGCGGGCTGCCAATGTCGCACTGTAGTACGGCCCAGTTGGTCCCGGTTGTTGCGACAGACCGCCACCAATCTGGATCACTCGCCCCCAGCGTCGCTCGCGCATCTGTGGTACCAGGCGCTGGATCATCCGCACACTAGAAATCACGTTGGTGTTGTATGCTTGGGTCCAGTCCGCAACAGTCGCCTCCGTCCATGAGAGGAAGACGCCGACTGCTCCGGCGTTGTTGACCAGAATATCAAGAGGTCCACCAGCTAATGTTGCGACGGCAACTACATCAGCTCCGGCGTCGGTTGTGAGATCACCAAGAACGACCTCAGCTTTCCCTCCTCTGTTACGGATTGTCTCAGCTACAACGTTGGCTCGGCTTTCATCGCGCCCCTGTACCACAACAGCAACGCCCTCCACAGCGAGTTGCTTCACTATCGCCTCGCCTATCCCCGAGCTTGATCCGGTCACTAATGCCCTCTTCCCTGCCAGTCTTAAATCCATTGTGTTATACCTTATCTTTCACATGACTCCTAGCAGGCACTTCGCCTGCGTCTCTACAATCATGGTATACTGAAGGAGGTCCTAGTACAAGATGAGAAAGTATCATAGGAATGGCACTTCACCTTTTCAAGAGGTGCTCTTTCCAGATACTAAGATGAAAGAAGTTGGAATGGTAAGTCAGCGTCAACAGCAAGACTATCGTTTACAGGAGCTTGGAGATTTTCTGCGAACTCGTAGGGCAAGACTGACTCCTGAAGAGGTGGGACTGCCGCGAGGGAGCAGGCGCAAAACGCCTGGACTCAGACGAGCGGAAGTGGCACAACTAGTTGGTGTCAGTGTGGATTGGTATACCTGGTTAGAGCAGGGACGTTCTATTACGCCTTCAACTCAGGTCTTAGAGCGTCTGGTGCAGACGTTGCGTCTGGATGCGAATGAGAGAACCCATCTCTTCCTCTTAGCACAGCAACAGGCACCTCCGGCACTCTTGCTAGAAATCGAGAGCGTGAGTCCAGCGTTACAACATTTCCTCGATCAGTTTGGTACTCGTCCAGCCTTTGTGTCAGGAAGACGCTGGGATATCTTGGCCTGGAACGATGCTGGGTGCGCTGTCTTTGGTGATTATCGTCGAAGGACCGCCCGTGAACGCAATACGGTCTGGAACATCTTCACCAATCCCTTGTCTCGGCAACTCGTCGTCAATTGGGAAGAAGATGCGCGACAGCTCTTAGCACAATTCCGTAGCAGTTGTGGTCGTTATCCTGGAGATGCTCAATTGACTGAGTTGATCCATGATCTCATGCTCTCTAGTCCTGAATTTCGCGCTTGGTGGCCTGATCATGAAGTACGTAATGGACAAGAAGGACGGAAAACGCTCAACCATCCACAAATGGGGTATCTCATGTTTGAACGTCTCACTTTTCAGGTCTTCGATACACCAGATCTTAAAGTCACGGTGTATACACCGTTGGAGGAAGCAGACACACCTCGCAAAGTTGAGCAGCTTCTGGATCAATGGTATCAACACGAAAGACAAGCAGTCCATACTCCTTCACGGACACGACAATCAGAACAAGACTCTGTTGGGTTGTGGCTAGCGGAATGCTGTACAAGAGTGGAAGGGGCATGGGTAGCGAACAGCACTATCATGACCTCCTATGCAAGTTGGTGTGAGGCACAGAGATACAAACCTAAGAAGGCAAAAGGCTTATCTCAATCGTTAGCTGCACATAGTCTAGAAGTCGGTGTTCGACAATGGGTCTACACGGGACCAGGGATACGCACAAAAACACGAGGCGTTCGAGGTCTACGTGTAGAAGATTGCTATCAGACATCGAAAACAAATGGGGACAGGTTGTCATGATTGCTCATCTGTCCCCGCTTGTGAATCATCTCAAAAGAGTTACTCTATCTCATATTACTGTGGAGAGAGAAATTTCTACCGACTTCTCTCTTTTGTATTGACACGTTGTCGATCTTCCCGGCCCCATTCGTCCCCAAATGAGTCTCTACAAAACCTTAACTGCGAATAAACGCGAGCAACTCGTCGCGCTTCTGTTCCATGATAGCTTTATCATTCGCCTCGACATTCAACCGGAGCAATGGCTCTGTATTGGATGGGCGCACGTTGAACCACCATGTACCGTAGTCTACCGTGAGGCCGTCGAGGTGATCAACCGATTGCGCGCCTTTGCCGAAATGCTCTTCTAAGCCTTGTAGCTTGCTCTGTGTATCGCTGACGGTGCTGTTGATTTCACCGCTGCGCACACCCTTGTCCAATGGCTTGAGTATCTCTGATAGTGGC
>CAXTUE010000203.1:3538-8072 GCA_964247355.1 uncultured Ktedonobacteraceae bacterium
AGTCGGCGAACCAGTTGTCGCGGAAGTAAAAGTGGCCGGAGTGTTCGCCGCCGAAGATTGCATTGAGTTTGCGCATTTCGGCTTTGATAAACGAGTGACCGACGCGTGTGCGAACTGCTTTGCCGCCCAGCCGCTCAATCAGTTCGGGTACACTCTTCGAGACGATCAGGTTGTAGAGGATGGTCGAGCCTGGATACTTGCGTAACAGACTATTCGCCATTGCCTCCGTTACCTGTGAGCCGTCTACAAGGTCGCCATGCTCATCGACAGGAAACATGCGGTCGGCATCGCCATCGAACGCGGCACCCATATCAGCGTGTGTCTCGCGTACCTTCTTTTGCAAGTCCACCATGTTTTCTGGCTCGATAGGACTTGCAGGATGATGCGGGAAATTGCCGTCAAGCTCGAAGTAAAGCGGAACAAGTTCGCAGGGCAGGTGCTGGAAGACGCGTGGAACCATCATACCGGCCATGCCGTTGCCAGCGTCGATGACGATTTTAAGCGGCTTAATCTTGCTCACGTCGATGAATGACAGGACATGCTTCACGTAGTCGTCGCTAATGTCGCGTTGCGTCACGGTACCTTTATGCGCAGGCTCCGTGAAATTGCCGCTTACCGCAAGATCACGAATGTCTGCCAAGCCAGTCTCTTTGCTGATTGGCAGAGCTTGAGCACGACAGAATTTCAAGCCGTTATACTTGCCCGGATTGTGCGATGCGGTAATCATGATGCCTGCGGGATAGTCGAACTTGCCAACCGCGAAATACAAACCATCGGTTGTGGTCAAGCCAAGGTCAACGGCATTGACGCCCTGATCAGTGATGCCACGCAGAATAGCCGCCGATATTTGTGGTGACGAGAGACGCATATCGCGCCCAACCGCGATTTCTGGCACATTAAGGTATTGGGCGGCGGCGCGTCCAATGCGATAGGCAACCTCATCGGTCAATGTTTGTCCATAGATGCCACGGACATCATAGGCACTAAATATCTTTGGGTCTACCTGTGTTTGTGGTGAACTCATGAGTAGTTTTTCCTCCAAATTTCTAATAATACCCAGGGGTCGCCTGAGCTACGAGGATCGAAAATTTGTCCCACCTCGGTAAATTGTGCTTTTGCGAAGGCGTTACGGGCCGATGTGTTCGCCACAGCCGTCTCCGCGTAGATGCGCGAGATGCTCTGGAAGGTGAAGAGGTAACGCACAAGTACGCGAATAGCCTCCGCACCATAGCCTTTGCCCCAACTCGACTTCTCGCCTAGCCCCAGACCGACTTCAACTTGATTGAGACGACGGTCAATATTGAAGTAGGTGATAGTTCCAATAGGGATATCTTGTTCATTTTCGATGATAAACCAGAATTGTCGTCCGTTGCTCTGCACATAGTTGCGCTCGAATAAAGGCACAAACTCCGCCATGCTGTTCGAGTACGGACGATAGGGGTCGTAACGCCATACCTCATCGTCTCGCTCCCAACGAAAGACGTTTGCGGCGTCGCTTGATACTGGACGACGCACGGTGACGCGCTCGCCATGTAACGGTAAACCTTCAAATTCTGTTGCTTTACGCTCTGTCTCTGTCATTATACTAAGTCCCGTGCAAAACTCGTGCCAGCCGCTAACTTCTCGACATTGAACATCTCTGCCAGCGTCTGCCCTAAATCGGCAAATGTTGGGCGTGTACCAAGATTGACACCAGCGCGTAGCGGTTGACCATACGCTAATAATGGTACGCATTCGCGCGTATGATCGGTGCCACGATAGGTTGGATCAACGCCATGATCTGCCGTGAAAAAGATGACATCATCCGGTCTCATCGCTTGCTGTACCTGGACAAACCAGTTATCGACATCGCGCAATGCCTGCGCATAACCCTGACTGTCGCGACGATGTCCCCATAGCATATCAAACTCTACCAGATTGACAAACAGCAACCCCTCGAAATCACGTTCGAGCCAACGCAGTGTCGCAGCCATCCCATCCCGATTTGTCTCCGTGTGGTCGGCCTGTGTTAAGCCGCGTCCCGCGAAGAGGTCCTCGATCTTGCCAAGACCAATCACATCTTTCCCCGCTTTTTTTAGCTGGTCGAGCAGCGTTGTTCCAAGTGGGGCAAGCGAAAAATCTCGTCTATGTTCAGTACGCTGAAATGCCTCTGGTGTACCAATAAATGGCCGCGCTATCACTCGTCCAACCGCATTTTCGCCTGTTAACAGGGTACGCGCAGTCTCGCACATCTTGTAAAGCGTGTCGAGCGCAATAATCTCCTGGTGTGCGGCAACCTGAAACACGCTATCGGCAGAGGTGTAGAGAATGGGGGAGCCAGTTCGCATATGTTCCTCGCCGAACTCTTTGATAACCTCAGTCCCCGATGCGACAATATTGCCAACAACCTTTCGTCCAATGGCCTGTTCAAATTGCGTGACGATATCTGCGGGAAAACCATGTGGATAGGTTGGTAGTGGCTTCTGCAACACCACGCCAGTCATCTCCCAGTGTCCCGTTGTGCTATCCTTGCCAGCCGCAGCCGAAGCCATGCGTCCATAACTTCCACTAGCATGCTCTTGTGGCGGTGTACCCAGGATAGGCGTGATGTTGCCCAATCCAATGCTGCCGAGAGAAGGAAGTGCCAGACCGCCTATGGCCTGTGCGCAATGCTCAAGCGAACTCGCGCCCTCATCTCCGTAAGTGGCGGCATCAGGATTTGCGCCCGCGCCTACTCCATCGAGCACAACTAGAATCGCGCGTCGTATCATCGTTGTACCCGCACTTTCTCCAGTGTTGGATAGGTATTGAGTGGTTCGCCAATCAAGGGACGTGCGTAGTCAAGAAATGCCTGTGTCACCATCGTTTTTGTATCATTCATATAGTTCTGAGGCATAAGGAATTGCTGGTTGGCAACCTGCGAGAGTTCCGCGAGACCCGTGATGCAGTGATAGTGTGGCTCGTTATGGCGCACCAGCGTAACCATTTTGTCGCTCTCGCCCGCGAGGAGTGCCTTTGTACCCATTTGTCCGACGAGATAGGCTTCGTCGCGATCAACGGAGGAAGTATGAACCGAGGACATACGCTGCAGGTCGCCGGGCTTATCAAAACGTGCGCGGAGCTTAAGTTGTTTTGTGACTAGATCGACCAGCGATTGACCTGCGCCACCGAGCAGGGGATGCTGGAAGGCGTCGGTCCCTACCTGTCCAATAGCTCCAAGTGCCTGCCCCTTTGCATCCCGAACCGTCTCCGCTACCGCAATGACGACGTAGCCGAGACGACGATGTACCGCTTCGACTTCTGCTAGAAAGGTATCGGCATCGAATGCATGTTCGGGTGGCAGAATAATGTGTGGCGGGTCAACGTCATCTCGCTTGCCTAACGCGGAAGACGCAGTGAGCCAGCCAGCGTCGCGACCCATTATCTCGATGATTTTGACTGGATAATGCCCAGGAATGGAGATTGTGTTCATCGTCGAATCTATCGTTGCCTGTGCGATGAAACGGGCCGCGCTCCCATAGCCGGGACAGTGATCTGTAAAGGGCAGGTCGTTGTCGATGGTCTTGGGAACGCTGATGGTTTGCAGTTCATAGCCGCTTTGTCGCGCCGCCTGTGCGAGCCGATGTGCTGTGTCCGCCGAGTCGTTACCGCCGATATAGAGCACGTAGCGTATATTGTAACGGTGCAGTATCTCAACGGCTCGTGCCGGGTCTTCATCTTTCAATTTATAGCGACACGAGCCAAGTGCTGCCGATGGTGCATAAAGTAGTTGGTGCCATAAAGACGTAGGTTGCTGACGAAGGTCTACTATATCTTCTCTAAGTAGGCCCTCGATGCCGTTCTGCATGCTATAAATGCCGTCTATGCGCGCGTCATCTAAAGCCACCTGCACTGCTCCAACAAGGCTTGCGTTAATGACGGCAGTCGCTCCGCCCGATTGCCCAATAATCAAATTGCCGCGTGCTGTTGTTGCCAATATATCTATACCCCCAGAGGTGTGTTTTTCTCCATGCTTCTACTCGTCATTATATCAATTCCGACATGACACGTCGAGTAGTATTCATCTATTCAGGTCCTTCCACAAAATACGAAGTATGTCACACTGCAAATGTGATATACCAACCACCAAAAAAATAGCTACCTATCGTCTTCATAGCAGAGAAAGTTTCTCAAAGGAAATTTGATGAAAAGCTATGAAAAGAGAGAGAATTGAATGAGAGACAACATGGGCTTATTGTTTTTGAAGAGTATGTCCACACGCTGGACCGCACTCTTAGCAGGAGTAATGTTTGTATGTATGATGCTGGTGACACTCGTTGCTGCTCCATCCGCACATGCCGCCTCGAAAACTGATCTGCATCCCGCGAGTGGCAGTGGTGCTAAAATCTACATTCATGTTGCTAACTCAAGCAATAGTGCTGGCGATTTTACTGACCTGGATAACAATGTCACGAACTATAACCCGAACGCTATCGTCTTTGTGACGCCAAACTGGGCACCCTATCATGTTTAAGACAATCACCCGATTGGCGTCTGGTATCACAATGGGCACTGG
>CAXTUE010000204.1:0-1254 GCA_964247355.1 uncultured Ktedonobacteraceae bacterium
GGGAAAAGTGTTATTTCTTGATCTGAGCCACGAGAGCGACAAGGCTCTGTCGCTCTTAAAAGCCCTGAGTTCTGAAACTCGACTCGGCATTCTTGAGTATCTTCGCGACCGACCGGTCAATGTCAATGATCGCCGTAGCCCTGCAAATCGCTCCGTCCTCGGCAACTACCCATATTCAAATCCTGGAAAAGGCCGCCTTGATCCGCACCGAGGTCATTCCCGCTACTCACGGTTTGCAAAAGCTGTGTGCTCGCACCTACGATAGCATTCATATCAGCCTGGAAGATACCAACGTCAACGAGCAGACTTCCTTCAGTGTCTCTATGCCCATCGGACAGTTCTACGATTTCGAGGTTCATCCTACCTGCGGATTGGCAACCGAGTCCGGCTTGATCGGTTTGTTGGATACTCCGGCCACCTTTTACGAACCAGCCCATGTCTTCGCCCAGTTGCTGTGGTTTCGCTATGGCTCTGTGGCCTATCGCTTTCCCAATCACTTGCCTTCTGGCGCACACCCCACTCGCCTTGACCTGAGTGCGGAACTCTGTTCAGAAGCTCCCCTGCATCACTTGGACTGGCCTTCCGACATTACCATGTGGATCAACGGCGTGGAGATCGGCATGTGGACCAGCCCCGCCGACTTTGGAGGCGAACGCGGCCTCTTGACTCCGCACTGGTGGGAGTCCAAGGATAGTCAGTATGGCTTGCTTAAGCGCTGGTCGGTGGCCCACGATGGCAGCTATATTGATGGGCGTATGATGAGTCATGTGCGCATCGAGGACCTGCGATTAGAGGACAAGCCGTTTATCGAGGTCCGGCTTGGAGTGAAGCCGGATGCACAGAACGTGGGAGGCATGAACCTGTTCGGGGAGAAGTTTGGCAATTATCCCCAGCCCATTGTCCTCAAGGTTGATTTCGTTCATTCAGAACACAAACAGAGGCAGGCTACACATAATCTAGCTCTTGAATAACATGCATACGTGCTTGACATCCCCCACTGTATCCTGCCATAATCGCCCTTGTGCACACATACATGAAGTTAAAGAAAGTGTAGAGTACATCTATGGAACAAGAAGCAGTTGTCTATGCAGGACCAGAACCGGGTTCAGGTGAACAGGTAAACGCGATTGTCACAGAGCTACACGAACTATATTCCGACGCAACCTGTTCGCTAAACTTCTCGAATCCACTTGAGCTGCTTATCGCAACTCAGCTTTCGGCACAATGTACTGATGAACGTGTCAATCTTGTCAC
>CAXTUE010000204.1:1264-8026 GCA_964247355.1 uncultured Ktedonobacteraceae bacterium
TTTCAGAAGTATCGCACCGTTGAAGATTGCGCGACCGTGAGCCAGGAAGAGTTAGAGCAAGATATCCGCTCGACTGGCTTTTATCACAATAAAGCAAAGAATATTCGAGCTACGGCACAACGTATTATCACCGAGTTTGGCGGGGAGGTACCACGTACCATGCCAGAACTCTTAAGTCTCGCGGGTGTGGCACGTAAAACAGCGAACGTCGTGCTTGGCTACGCCTTCGGAATAGAGGTGGGCATCGTCGTTGATACACATGTTGGTCGCTCTCACGCCGCTTAGGATGGACAAAGAACGATGACGCGGTAAAGGTTGAGCAAGACCTTATGCGTATCATACCGGAGCAAGAGTGGCTCAATATCTCACACCTGCTCATCTATCATGGTCGCTCAATCTGTGATGCACGCAAACCGCTCTGCGCGAAATGCACACTGGCTCCCCTTTGCCCATCTGCATTTGTGGCAAAATCTGGCAAGTAATACGATTTAGCGGTACACTCCTCTTTGCTCTGTTGGCAACATTTCAGCGATCTTATGCATCATCTCGTCGGTAAGAGCTTGCATGCTAGCTTTGCGTGGTGTACCTTCCGCTAGAGTCGGAAAATAGGGTCTTCCTATACTCACCTGTACCTGAGGACGCCAACCGCCGTGAGAACGCAAAATACGCCGTGTCCCGCAGAGCGCAACTGGCACAATTATAGCATTCGCACGTATAGCTATCACTGCTACTCCAGGATGAGCGGTAATCATCTGCTCCTGACGCGCAACAGTCCCTTCGGGAAACACCACAAGTGCTTTGCGCTCACGTACATACGCGACTGCTTGTTCTAACGCAATACGATCCCCTTCGCCGCGATGTACCGCTATCTGGTTGGTACGACGAATCAGCCAGCCAGCAATAGGCCAGCGAAACGCCTCAACCTTTGTAAAAAACCAGACACGACGCGGAAATACCAGACCAAGTAACAAGGGATCAAGCCAGCTGAGATGGTTTGAGACGATCAATACAGGTCGAGAGGCAGCAAGCTGCTGAATATGCTCCCGCCCTTCAACGCGATAGCGACAGACGATGTGTACAAACACCCACGCAAGCGACCAGACAATTGCATAGACGATGCTCCCACTGAAGTCTCTTTGTGCTGTTTTTCGGTTTATACCCGTACCCATAACGCTCCTGGCAATATCTTCGCATCGAATATCGTTGCACTTGTTGTCTCACCGTCCATCTGGATATGTATTGGAAAGCGGCTCTCTACATGCACCGTTTTCGCATGATAGAAAGCTACTTCGGGCAAATTAGAATGCTCACCTTTCTGCACAACAGGCAACAACCTTAATGCACGCGGTAGTGGTGTGTAATCAATTGTACATACATCAAAAAGTCCATCGGTATGATCGGCGGTAGGATTGATGCGGAAGCCAGCACCATATGTTGGGCCATTCGTCACAGCCATTAAGACATAACGCGTCTGCACCTTTTTTTGCTGAGCTTGTGCGGTGTTCGCGTCGAGATCGAAGGTTAGCCACGGGCATTTATTGTACCCAAACAAAAGCTGCCGTACTGTCGAAGTATAGTAGAGACGTTCGCCGCTCATGAGCGGGTATTTTTTCAACCAACTCGCGGTGACAGCGATATCAGCATCAAGGCCAACGCTAAACGAATTAGCAAAGTATCTTCCGTTAACGATGCCAGCATCCGAGTCGATAAGTTGTCCGTTAAAGGCACGCTCGACGGCTACAACTGGATCGCGCGGCAGTTTTAGTGTGTTCCATGCGTAGTCATTGCCGGAGCCAGCCGGAATGATACCTAGCGGGACACGCCTTCCTGCCGCCAGAATGCCATTCACAGCCTCATGCAAAGAGCCATCACCACCTACAATAATAATGGGGCGTCCCTCCTTCGCGGCAAGCATCGCACGTTCTTGCGCCTCACCCGCTCGTGTCGTCTCTACGTATTCAGTCGATTGCGCACCGAGTTCACCACTCAAGCGGTTACGAAGCAGAGTACGGTGAAAATTCATGTTGCCACGATTGGCCGTGGGATTGAGAAGAACGAGCGGATTGCTGACAGACACCGGTGTCTCCATGCTGGTGGCTCCTTCGTTGTGGAAATTGTCGTACTGAATTGTATCATGCAATTTGCCAATTTTGCTATATGACAGAATTATATGTGTCTTTCCTCAAACGTATTTCGTGTTCTACAATAGAGAAGACTACTACATAATTTTCCTTCTAGCTACTCCGTCAGGAGGATACCTTTATGGATGAAACATTACTCGTCTATGGTCTCGTTGTCGTGTTCTTTTTCTTATTAATTCCGGTTATCTACTTTCTTATGCGAGACCCTATTGGACATACCGGTGAGGAACCAGCAAGCACACAAAAGACGCGCGCGGGTATTAAAATACAGCCAGAGAAAGCTATATCTTACGGTATTCTGGCAGCAGTTTTGGCACTTATGTGTGTGCTCACGGTACTTGGGCATAGGTCTAAGGCATAGCCCGTAAAAATTGCAACAGAGTAATAGTACAAAACACCTGTCTTGTACTATTACTCTGTTTTTTGCTTTTTTTAATACAATCTACTAACTGAGTCTTATACCTATTGATTTTTATAACTTTTTAATGTAATGTTGATTATGTACACACTTTCATGAAAGTGCGTGTAGAAAAGAACAGAGGAGAAATCCCTCAACCACCTCCGTTACAATCAAAAGCAGTACAAGACAACGGAGCAGTCCTGTATTTCAATGAACGTATGCAACTCCAAAAGATGCGCAGATAGCGCGTCCAAATTTCGGAGATGCATCGTAGAAAGAGAGGCACAACTCGCTATCGTTAAGAAAGAAGCGCAAACGATGTATCCTTAGCCCGACGATCTTACACCGATTCGACGCAAGACCATGCAAGACAAGGAGCACCGCTATGCAAAAAGTATCCCTTCGTAAAGTGAAGACTCCAGTTGGTTATATGCAAGATACTGACGAAGAAATTCTCCACTTTTCTTTACAAGGCTTACTACCAGCAGGACATATGCTCGCGTTAAACACTACACTTGGTACCCTCTCGCATCTCGCCTATGTGCAAGACCATCCTCGCATGATTGCAGAACAACAATTCACCACCAGTGAAATCTGTGTGCTTATGCCATTGCTTGAGGCTCATCCCTACTATTGCCCCTATGAAGTGTTGCTTGCCAGCTTCAACAATGGACGTATCACAGAAACGGCTGTTGCCCGTTGTCGTGAACGCTTACAGGAAGCACAAGAGGCCGGAGTATGGGACCAGGAGATGCGACCCGTTCGTAACGTTCTTTCTCGTACACGTCTCAAAACGCGTACTTTCGGCATAGAAATCTCTTCTATCCTTGAGACAGGCTACATTTTGATGTACGTGGCGCAGAAAAGACAACCCTCTACGGACGTATAGTACACAGGGTAGCAACAATAAGAGGTTTATGAGGAATGTAGGTGGCTTAATTCATTACGCCCTTGGGCCTCATGCAAAGCCGAAGGACGTAATGAATTAGGTGTCTATATGTCTATTCGCCGTAAGGCACCCAGATATTCTTTACCTGAGTGGCCGCGCGTAGGAATTCTCGATCCTGCGTTTCATCGAGCCAGTTACGCTCATGACCATTGTTGACCCATGTTCGCTTCATGTTGCCCGCCGAGGCAAACTCAACTTGCTTTGAACCATCGGCGGAACCGAAGTACCACATGGCGTCGACATCATCATGGTTTGCAAGCACCTGACTTAAGGCATCGCGCTCGCCCGTGACGATATTCACGACGCCGGAGGGTAAATCGGATGTTTCAAACACTTGATAACAATCGGTTGCGCTCAACGGGAATTGCTGTGAGGGTACGACAATCACGGTATTGCCCATTGCAATTGCAGGAGCAACAAGCGAGATAAAGCCTAACAACGGGTGTGAGTCAGGGCAAGTCATACCGACCACTCCCATAGGCTCATACACCGCTAACACAACGCCACGCATCGGCGGTCGATGCACTACGCCCTCGAATTTATCGGTCCATGCAGCGTAACTGAACAAGCGGGAAAGCGTTGCCTGCACCTCAGTTACAGCGTCAGCATGTGTTCGTCCAGTCTGCTGCGTAATGCGACGTGCGAACTCGTCCTCACGACTCGCTAGATTTTCTGCTATATAATAAAGAATTTGCGCACGATTATGCGTTGTGCCAGCCGACCAGTTCCGAGCCGCATGCGCCGCCTCAACCGCATTACGTATGTCTTTACGATTGCCCTCACCCACTTCACCAATACGTCGTCCAGAAGCATCATACACATCCCGGCTATAACCAGAATCAGGACGCACCTGTTTACCGCCAATAAACAATTTCGGCGTGCGGTCAATCGCAGGCAATGTAAATTCTATTGCATTTCCGTTGCTGTTAGATGTTTCTTCCTCTGCTTCTGGCATGTACTCTCCGGCTATAAGAATATCTTTAGGAGCGGAGGTTGTGGAGGTAGCGGCCTCTGTCTTCCGTAATGGACGCACATACTCATAGAGTCCTTCTTTGCCGCCTTCGCGTCCAAAGCCACTTTCACGATACCCTCCAAAGCCACTTGAGGCATCAAACATGTTGGTGCAGTTGATCCAGACAGAGCCGGCTTTGATTTTTGGCGCGATATCAAGCGCAAGATTGATATTATCGCTCCATACACTTGCCGCGAGTCCATAGCGCGTATTGTTCGCCAGTGCCACCGCCTCTTCGGGCGTGCGGAACGTCATCGCAACCGCTACCGGCCCAAAGATTTCAACCTGCGCTATCGTGCTGGCGGGCGAAACATTCGTAAACAGTGTCGGTGGAAAGAACGAACCCTCGGTCGGACATGTCCACGACGGTTGCCATTTCTGCCAGCCTTCAGCCACACACTGCTCTACCAGACGCTGAATTTCCTGTAGCTGCGCTGAGGAGACAATCGCACCCATATCAATAGCTTTGTCGAGAGGATCGCCAAGCCGCAATTTTTCCATACGCGCCCGCAACTTGCGGATAAGAGGTTGCTCGATATTCTCCTGTATCAATAGGCGCGACCCCGCACAACACACCTGTCCCTGATTGAACCAGATCGCATCGACAACACCCTCCACGACGCTATCCAGATCAGCATCGTCAAAGACCACAAATGGCGACTTACCGCCAAGTTCAAGTGAGAGCTTTTTGCCCGAACCAGCCGTGGCGCGTCGAATACTACGTCCCACGTCCGTCGAACCTGTAAAGGCAATTTTGTTCACATCGGGATGCCGTACCAACGCCTCACCCACCTGCGATGCCTCACCCGTGACGATATTCACAACCCCCAGCGGCAAGCCGATTTCTTGCACGATCTCAGCAAACTTAAGCGCGGTGAGCGAAGTGTAACGTGCTGGCTTGAGCACAACGGTGTTCCCCATTGCTAAGGCTGGTGCTATCTTCCATGCAAGCATAAGGAGAGGAAAGTTCCAGGGAATGATTTGTCCAACGACACCTACAGGTTCGTAGCCTGCCAGTTCGCTAGCCATGAGTTGCGCCCAGCCCGCATGATAATAAAAGTGCCGTGCGACAAGCGGAATATCGAGATCGCGCGTCTCTCGAATAGATTTACCGTTATCTAATGTTTCCAGTACCGCAAGCAGACGCGCGTGTTTTTGAATTTGACGCGCAAGTGCATAGAGATAGCGTGCTCGTACATGTCCCGATAGTGCGCCCCATGTCGCGAAAGCTGTACGCGCTGCCGCTACTGCTACGTTAACATCCGCACTATTGCCAGCCGCGACCTGTGCCAATGCTTTACCAGTAGCAGGATTAACGCTTTCAAGATACTTCCCGCTTGCAGGTTTGACCCATTCATTATTGATGAAAAGGCCAAAGGGCTGGTGCTCTTGTATCCATGCTAAAGCAGGTGCTGCTGCCTCTGGTGCGGGGCCATATTCCATTGTCTCAAAGATATCCATCACACTCATACATTCTCTTCCTTCTACACCATCGGATTGTGGTTAGTGGCTGCATAACGTCCCGTCACATGGTAGGCTAGTTGTCGCTCGATATCGGAGAGCAGGCCACTCGCCCCGATGCGAAACAACGTGTTGCTCAGCCATTCGTTACCCAGTTCTTCCTTCATCAGCATTAGCCAGTCAAGCGAGGCTTTTGCGCTGCGAATGCCGCCCGCAGGCTTAAAACCAACTTTATACCCCGTATGCTCATAGTAATCGCGAATAGCGCGCACCATCACTAAGCCAACAGGAAGTATAGCGTTCACAGGTTCCTTACCCGTCGATGTCTTGATGAAATCGGCACCAGCCATCATACACACAAGGCTTGCCATGCCTACGTTGCGCAGTGTAGCGAGTTCATGCGTCGCCAGGATCGTCTTCATATGCGCCTCACCACATGCGGCACGGAATGCTTTCACCTCGTCATATAAAGCTTGCCAGTTTCCTGTCAGCACATAAGCACGCGAAATCACGATATCGATCTCTGTTGCACCCGCTTGCACCGATGCCTTGATCTCGCCTATCTTCTGCTCCATTGGATTTTGACCCGCAGGAAATCCGGTGGAGACGGCAGCGACAGGAATGTTCGATCCTTGTAGTGCTTCAACGGCTATAGGAACAAGATTGTGATAGACACATACCGCACCAGCTAGAAGAGGATACGCGTCCATACCTAGTCCCTCTAGCAGTTCATGACGTACAGGATCTCGCTCCTTCGAACACAAACGCTGCAACTTACCAGCTCAATCGTCACCTGCTA
>CAXTUE010000205.1:0-8025 GCA_964247355.1 uncultured Ktedonobacteraceae bacterium
AATAGTGTCAAGACGAGAGGTAAAGTAACAAGCTTCTCGCATATAAACATTATCCATAACTATATACGCTTTCTATAAGAGAAATATAACCAAAGGAGTGTAAGATGATTCCAATCCCTCAACCTCCTGGTCCGCGTTGCGATTGCTGCGGTCTACCTGCTCCGCTACAACCAGGAGACTTTTGCCCTCGTTGCGGCTATCCAGTAAGTCTACCCAAAGAGGAACAATTCCTGGAAGAGTCGATTCGTAACCTGCAACGCGTCGTCACCTATGGTGGAGCGCAAGCTACGGTGTCGAATCTGCTTCTACGTTACCAGAACCGTTTGAGTGTGCTACGTCGCCAGTTATACGAGGCTTCCTTAAGACAGAGCGCGTCGCCCGCACTTCGTTCAGAAGTCGTGCTACCACCACCCGTGCAACAGCCAATACCATCTTTAGCTCAAGTACCACTATCTATTACTACTAACGAACAGGCATCATTTACGCCACCAGCACAGCCTGCTCAGCCAGAGAATGCGCCTATCTCCTCTGCACCGCAACAGATGTTCTCGCTACGCTCATTTTTTGCCGATCAAACAATTAATATTGTCTCTTCACTCGGCGCATTTCTCATTCTCGCTGGCTCGTTAAGCTTTGTGGCAACAACATCAAATCTCTTTTTATCATTTCTTATGCTCTTCATCGTCCATCTGCTGTTCGCCACCGCTGGTTTTGTCTTTACGCGCTTTCCGGGCTTTCATTTCATCGCGCGCATTTATATCGCAATCTTCGCTCTCCTTATTCCGCTCGTGAGTTTTTCCGGCTATAGACTTGTGGCCGGTCATCTTATTCAGCTTTCTGCTCCCACCGTTGTCGCGATAGCCTCCGCCTATGCCGCTATCGTATATGGCATACTCGCCATTACACAACAATACAAACCCTTTGGCTACCTTGCGGGTGTTGCATTAGTGCTAGCCGACTGTGCTATCGCGTTCTCATTGCGCCTTCACTACGAGTGGTGGCCTGTGCTGCTCATACCGCTTGCGTTTGTAGCATTGTTCTCAATGGGACGGAATAGTGAGTTGTTTAGTGGCAATAGAGCAGTTCTACGCGAGCCTACACGCATACTCATGTACGCATGTGTTGGAGTGCTGTGCCTGGATTTACTCTATACCTATACCTACGTGCTTGCGTTTGCTGTAAATACTCCCTTCACCGAATTGCGTATCGTCAATGCCGTTATATTCTCTCTTGTACTCATCTGGACGTGTGCATACCTTGTGGTAACAAAACGCTTTGCATGGCTTGCCATTGTGCCATATCAATTTTTTGGTTTTGCTGTTGCAATAGCACTGGTGTTTAACATAAGTTCCGTTGCTCTTGGAGTGTTGTTCACAGCTGTTGCTGTTTTCTATCATATAGTGACTCTTGTCGCACGTACCACTTTACAGCGCTTCCCTGGCATACGCGGCCATATGGAACAAATCGCTCTTGTAGTCCTTCCATTCATTCTCTTGCTCGTCGCGCCACTATTGCCATTACAGGTATTGCAGTCAGCTTTCTCTCCAAATAGTAATGTAGGGTTGCTTCCGAATGGAGATGCATTCCTTGCACTCGTTGCTTTAGGTGTGAGCTGCGTATTGACCGTAAGCATAATGCTCCATCGTACCGGCTTGCGTCGCATACCGACAACTCCGAATGCTTCATGGCCGCGGCTCCTATTGTTAACAGGTTTCCTCTTCACTTGGGTCTATAGTATCAATGTATTGCTGCTTCATATAGCCATTGACTATGCATTTGTAGCGTTGACACTTGTGCTTCTTGTTGGAACTATCGTCGTTCGGCGTTTCATTAGCACGGCCTGGTCTAGCCCGTTAGATGTAGTTGTGTTACTCATCGCTGGCCTTACCCTGCTGTTACATATAAGACAGGATGTAGATACTAAAATTGCATTACTCATCCTTTTCTCGGTTCTTTCTTATACTGTCCTGGTGTATCAGAGACGCAGCACCTGGCTCTTCGTACCTCTTCTTTTCATGCTATTCGCCCTCCCGTTGTCAATGGAACGCCCACACATTCTGTTGCTCCTCGGCGTCGGTTTACCACTTGTCGCAACAGTGTTTGCTAAAATAGAGCAGTCTCGTACCGGCTATACTGTGACTCATAACGCAAAAACTCTGTTCACTTTCCTGTTTACATGGCAATGGCCTCTCCTGGTTAGTGGACTCCTCTATGGTGTACTCGCGTGTAGCCATGATGCGGCAACCTCAATAAGCACTGTGCAGAACTGGATAGGTGTACCGTTCTCCGTTGCACTAGAAATGGCGGTCTTAGCCCTTGTCTGGTATATAGTTGCGGCAGTAACACGTCAACAGTGGCTACTTCTTGTGCCTACAGGTTTTGCTATCGCTGGTCTACTCGTACCCTCAAATCCTCTCTGGATTATGGCTAGCATAGCGAGCATCGCTGCTCTTGTTGCTGTAGGAATGGGAAGAATTGTGGCGAAGCCGTGGGTTGCTCCTCTCTACGCTGTGGCCCTTCTCGCCGCCGTACTCGTAGGCATTGGTGGCTATACAGGTGGACACGAACAACTTGTGTTTGTTTCATGGACACTGCTAGGCTTTGCTGTCTTGCTCTATGCTATCGGAGTTGTAGAAAACTTCGTTCCAGCTTTGTGGCTTGCCTCTGCATTTGCCATCTGGTCTGCTTATGACGCTGCAACCCTCGGAAATCTGTACTATCCACCTGTTGTTGCGCTTCTGTGTGCCGCAATCGGTGTCGGCATCGGCAGTCTTGCGCTTGCTCCAAAATTTACTGTACTGCGACGGAGCGAATTGCTACAGCTATCACTTCCGCTTTACGTTACCGCATTAGCCGCAGCCGTACTAACCGGCGTCTATGGTACATTAGGTGGCATTAATGCTCCGTTCCCAACTGCTATTCCCGATGCACTACTGCTCTATGCCGGAGTCGCCTACGCAGTTCTCGTTTTTGAGCGTCAACCTCGCTGGCTCTGGCTCGTTGCAGTCTTTGCTCTTTGGGGCGTTGTTTTAGAAGCAAGGCTCAATCCAGACCTGTTTTATTCCATCGACACACAAATTCTGTTTCCAACCTACTACCTCACAGGAGTAGTCCTTGTAACGGGTATCATCGCACTTGTTGCAGGACGCTTAAGCAAAACAAGAGATGTGGCACCATCATTACAATTGGGAGCGTTTACCTGGAGTTGGCCGTGGTACTGTGCCTCGCTGTTTGCCGTTGTCGTTATGGTCACGTGGAATACTCTAATGGGAGGTATTCAAGTTTCAGGTGTGACCGTATACGGTAGCTTGTTTGCCTTCATGCTACTTTCATTTATTGTAATGTTTGTGGAGCAGAGAGGCGAACTGATTATTCTACCGCTCGCGCTTGCACTCTGGGGCATTGTGCAGACGCGCTGGGAAATGTGGCAACAACTCGGTGTGCTTAGCCTGCTCTTTTTCCTTGTCTTTGCTATGCCCTACATCTGGCAACTCTTTCCTGCACAATCACAAAGCCTACTTCAGAGAAGAGCCTATATACTTGTCGGCTTTGCTGGCCAAGTTGGCATGCTCCTTCTGATTATCGCGCAAGGTGGCCTGTTCTCGAACGAGCAAGCACTGGCACATGTTGGCATCGGTGTCCTTCTGCTGCTTGCAGTCCAACTCTTCTGGTATGGTTGGGCGCAGCAAGCAAAGCAGTATTGGACAATATATGTCGCTGGTCTATTGCTGACGCTGGCTATTCCGTGGCAACTATCGACATTTCAAATTACACGTATTGAATGGCTCACACTCGCTCCTGCAACGTACCTCATCGTTGTTGCACCATTCCTCTCGCACAATGAACATACTCCCTATCATACTCATCTGGGGCAACTCTGTTCAATACTTGGCGCATCCCTCTTGCTATTGCCGACACTCTGGTCCAGCTTTAGCGAGCCAACTATTCAACCAACCTTCATTCTCACTGGCGAAGCACTATTCCTCTTGCTGCTCGGAGTCACATTGCGTACACGCATCTTTGTCTTGAGTGGAGCAGCATTAGTGATTGTGAGCGCGATGCATGCGCTATTCCTGCCATCGTTAGGACTGCCGCCTTCGTTGGCATTAACAATTATGGGTGGAATGCTCCTCGCGTTAGCTACCGCGCTTAGCCTTGCACGGCATCGTCTACAATCGGTGTGGACGCGATTGGATTAGTATGTGTAAGCATTGCTTCTCTACGTGTGTAGAGTATAATGAAATGGTGCATCGTTGCAACGATGCACCATCCTGGCTCTATTATGGTGTAGAGAGATAAAAGAGTGTTCTGCTTGTCAGGTAACGGATTATCTGCATAAAAGTGAGAGACTTCGAGGGGAGAACAGACCTTATGAACAACAATACCGATCGGTGCAGCCAGTTGCGCACACTTCAAGATCAGCTTATCAAGCAAATCAATACGTTAAAAGAAAGCGTACAAAAGATCGAGCGGGAGGGCGTCGATTCTCCTGTTGAGTCGCTCAGCATCATTAAGAGCCTTGAAAAAACGTTAAATACAACTATGCTCGAGCTACAAGATTGTCCACCTGAAACAAGTGAAACTCCTGCTTCCACGTTACAGCAACAAGCACCAGCGTCTATCGCGGCCCAGACCGTACGTCGCTGGTTCCCTGACGCCGATCAACACGACGATGACGAAGGCGACTCGATCATCGACGAATACTAGCAACTCGACGACCTTCTCCTTAGCAAGGAACCGATCCTACGAATACTCATGCAATTGCTATTCGTAGGACTGGTTCCTTTTAAATGCATCTTTGTGGTATGATGAAATCCGTTTATGCTCAAGTATATTTTCTTACCTTTTCTATCCTGGCTCTTTCCCATTTTGCTACTACATACCCTTTTTCTATTTTTAAGGGAACCACACATTCTATGCTTGGCAGAATAGCTAGTAGCTGATTCGTTCTGCACTTTTGAGGAGGAACATATGGAGCTTTCAATACGGTTAGACACACTGGGTTTGGTGGAAATGCGCTACCTGCGCACACGCGAACGATATCGGGACTGGCCCCCCTTCCAATTGCTGGCAGCCTCTCGTCAAGCGCGAGTGATTACCTATATGACACGCGATGTTGTTGAGCAACTGCACCAGCAAATCCTGGCGGTCGAGGCTGCCGTGGGATTGGATGGCAATACCAACAACGAAGACGACGACGACGATGAGAATACCAGTACGAGCAACGGTTATCACGCGGAAGAGGGCGAACAAGAGGAAAGCTCGAAGTCTTCTGAACGTGAGAGTAATGCCCTCTCTCCTGCCTTTGCCCAAGCATTGAAGCAACTGAACGAACTTGCGCGCCAACGCCTCCCCGACTCAAATAGTGGGCAAATAACGGGCGAACTAAGAAACGATCCTGAGGAATTAGGCGATGACGAGGACGCGCTAGAACAATTGCAAGATGCGTTTGTGCAGATGATGGAGGTGGTGCGCGAACTCGCGGAAGAGCTATCGACCGATGCGCTCAAACTCACTGGACGCTTCAAATGCGCTCGCACCAACATCGAGTTTGTACCTCGGCCTGTTGATGCCGACGACGATGATGAGGACGAGGACGATGACGATGATGAGGATGTCGAACTTGAACTTGAGCGCGAAGGTATCATGGAAATCGAATTGTCGCTCGTCCTGCAACTCTTCGAGGAGGGACGCGCACGAGCCGACGACGTACCCGCCGTAGAACTCCAACTCGATGTAGACGATTTCGAGCGTCTTCACGATACGCTCGATTTTGCCCTAGATCGTGATCGCGGCAGCCGTCGCCGTCGCTCCTAACGCTGTAGGGACCGATTTATCACGTCCACTTGGCAATTGAGAGTTCAAAAGGACGTGATAAATCGATTCCTACAAAACAGAAAGGATTCCACTTATCATGGCACGTTCAATTACGATAGAAGACCTGTATCAGATGCGGTTTCTTAGTAGGCCCCGTATCTCACCCGATGGACAACGAGTCGCTTATGTAACAACCACGATTGATGCCACAAAGCATGAGTATCGCTCATCAATATGGATCGCGCCAGTCGCTGGTGGAGAGCCGCAACGTTTTACCTCTAGCACCGCGAATGCAAGCAGTCCCGTCTGGTCTCCTGATGGTCGCTGGCTAGCCTTTGTGTCCGAGCGTGAGAGCGAGGCAACGGGCAAAGATGCGAAAAAGCAAGGCAAAGGCAAGCCTCAAATCTGGTTGCTACCGATGAATGGTGGCGAGGCTCGTCAACTGACATTTATGGAACATGGTGCCTCCTCACCCGTCTGGTCGCCCGATAGCAAACGCTTGCTTTTTAGCGCGGAGGTCGGCCCAACAGACGAAGAGACGGAAGAGGGCAAGGCACTTCCAAAGGTCCATGTGATCAATCAACTCTGGTATAAGCTCGATGGCGTAGGCTTTATCTACGAGCGTCGCTCTCACCTCTTTCTGATTGACGCAAACGGTGGCACTCCTCAGCAATTAACCGATGGCGATTGGGATGATACTGATGCTACATGGTCTCCTGATGGTACGCAGATTGTTTTTGCCTCAAATCATGCCGAAGATCGTTGGCGCATTCTTGGATCGGACCTCTACACGCTCCAAATCCAGAACAATACTGCCGGAGAATTGCGCTGTTTAACCGATAGCACCCTCGCGTGTAGTTCGCCTTCCTGGTCGCCTGATGGCAAAACAATTGCCTTTCTCGCCTCATACAAAATACATTCAGGTGGACACACCTATCTCTACTCCATCGCCTCGAATGCAGACAAGCAAGCACCACAAAATCTTTCAAAGGATTTTGATGGCACATGTATGGACTGGACAAATAGCGACATCGGCGATGAACATTTGATGCCAGCACCCGCATGGTCTGCCGATGGCGCATCGCTCTATGTCCTGGCCTCCTTGCATGGGGCATCGCGTCTCTTCACACTCTCTGCTCAAGGAAAGAATGCTCAACCTCCAACTCTCACGCCCGGCGATGTGCATGTGCGCGATTTCAGCGTTGATAACGCGAAAAATCAGCTTGCTTTACTCGTTGGCGACGCGACACGCCCACAAGAGGTATACACGCTAAGTGTTGTGCAACAAGCAGGCGAGATGCAGCGTGTGACGCATGTCAACGATGCTCTCTTCGACGATTTGACGGTAGTCGCGCCAGAATATATGCAGTACAAGGGGGCCGACGATTGGTCGATAGATGGCTGGATTCTCAAGCCTCACGATTTTGACGCATCGAAGAAGTATCCATTGATCGTCGAGATTCATGGTGGCCCAACCACGCAATATGGCTATGGTTTCTTTCACGAGATGCAGATGCTGGTCGCGCAGGGCTACATCGTCCTCTATACAAACCCGCGCGGCAGTTGTGGCTATGGCTATGACTTCTCGTTTGCCGTCAACGGACAATGGGGCGAGAAGGACTCGATAGACATCATGAATGGCGTCAAAGCACTGGTGCAACGTGGCTACATTGATGAGCAACGCATTGGCGTCACTGGTGGTAGCTATGGTGGCTTTATGACAAACTGGCTGACAAGCCATTATGACGACTTCAAAGCCGCCGTGACAGACCGTTGTGTCACCAACCTCGCATCCATGTTTGGTAGCAGCGATATCGGCTGGGACCTCGGCTACGATAACCTGGACACAACACCGTGGGAAAACCTGGAGAAGTATATGCACATGTCGCCCATATCTTATGTGCAAAATATCAAAGTTCCATTGCTCATCATTCACAGTGATCAAGACCTGCGTTGTCCCATCGAGCAAGCTGAACAACTCTTTGCGTCGCTCAAATGGATGGGCCGCGAAGTCCAACTCGTGCGCTTCGATGGTCAAAGCCATGGTTTGTCGCGTGGTGGACATCCCCACTCTCGCCTCGAACGTCTACGCCACATCAAAAATTGGTTCGAGAAGTACCTGTAACGTGATACCAGGACGCCCGCAAGGGGAAACGCCCGAAAAAAAAAAACGACAACCGGAAATATATAGAGGGGTACCCCAGGAAA
>CAXTUE010000206.1:0-7974 GCA_964247355.1 uncultured Ktedonobacteraceae bacterium
TACTACTCCACTTATCAAGGCTGCTTTGCGCAATTCTAATAAAGCACGTAATCGCCATGCGACATAGCCGAGGTGCGTGAGTATGACCATCCACGACAGGGGCATATAGAGTGGTGAAGCCCACAGCATAGGTTGATTGGTAGGATAGATAAGTGAATGCGCGACAGACTCGCCAGAGGCGTCGGTAAACAGTTCGCAGATGCCTGCAATAAGGCCAGCGAGCAGAAGCCTTCCTAGAATTGGACGTATAGGTCGTAAGCACACTACTGCAAGCAGGTACAATGAGAGAATCACCGTGTTGAGGCCAACACTACTCCAATGAAGAGTGACATTGAGCAATGAAAGCGCAAGGTCCAATACAATCCCAATTCCAATAACTAAGTCAAACCAGGTGAATACATGAACTGACGCCTTCTCCGCTATCTCTCTCTCGATGTTTGTTGTGGCGAAGGACGAAGGAACAAAGCGTTTTAGTATACTTCTCTGGAACATTATTTTCTCTGTTTGCCTACCAATATGCAGTTCTACATCTGTCTATAGTAGATTAGATGTCTGCTCAATTCGGGTAGAGTTCTCTTATGTTTTCGCCGAATAGCTTTATCACTTACTGACGAGGCTCTCAAGCAAGAGGTCAAGAAAGTCAATTATATACATCTAGAGATTTCTGCGTAATCGAACTGAATGCGACAGCCCGTGTCGGTCGAATAATTAACTCGTGATAAATTACGCCCATGTGCTCAGGAGTGTACGCCATATTGTGCTCTAACCACCACTGAATTAAGGAGATAGAAGAGGCGATAAGATGATTGGCTGCAACTTCGGCGGGAACGATGCTATTCTCTAATGGCTTGTTTTCGTTCAGTACATCTTGAGACGCAATCTCGATGATACGCTGTAACAGCAGAGAACTACCCCGACTCTGCAACAAAACATGAATGATATTGGCATGTTCTTGCACATAACGAAACAGTGGGACACCGACAGACTCTACATCATCACTCGGCGAACGAGGCAAGAGACTATTCAAATCGGCTAGCACCACATAGGATACATCTTGTAGTAAAGCATCTTTGCTTTGATAGTGCCGGAAAAATGTGGCATAACCAATATTAGCATGCTCCGTAATGTCGCGAATCGTTACTGCTTCGTAGCCCTTTTCTAGTGTAAGAGCAATAAGCGCTTTCGCGAGTAGTTGTTGTGTACGCTTAATGCGCCTGTCTGTGCTCTCCATTACATTTTCCTTGCCACAAGCTTGCATACTATGTCAAGTATTTATCATACCACTCTTGAGCAAGAAGACGCACACAACAACCCGCGATGTTGACACTTCCCTGAATGTCGTTTAGCCCATGTTCAATCCGCCAATATAGACATTGCTACTTACACCAGGGGTTGATGTAAAAAACTGTATGCCAACATCGGCAACCGGATTCTGAAAGTTGACTGGTAGTGCGTACCACACTTTGTTCCACTGTCCTGGAGTGAGCGTCATGTCGCCAGAGAAATGCCAGTTACGGTTCGGTTCGGCAACATAGAGTTTCGCATTCACAAGCGCGGCCTTGTTCTCTACATAGACATACGCAGTGATCATCTGTCCCGCCTTCGGAATCACCGGCAAGTTGTTGTGTGAGATGCTTACAGATGGAAAAGCGTCCTCACTGGCATTTGATAGCGTTACCTTCAGTGAGTATGTGCCAACAAATGGTTTCTCAGCGCTGATAAGCGGCTGCGTAATACCGGAACCAACAACATACCAACCAGTTGCACTTCCGTTTCGGAACGAAACCGTAGGAGGCGTCTTTGGAACAGTGGCAGGAGGTTCACTGACCTTCATCACAGGAGGAGTGTTGCCCTTCACCATGATATTTTGATACTCTTGCTGAAATATCGCACCCTCAAAGCTAATCGCGTCGTGACTCACTAAGGCCATTGGCTCGTCGGTAGAAAAATATTGTAAAGAGGCAAAAACACGATTCTCTAGAAGTATTTGCATTGCTCGTGCAGTCCACGCGCGCATGAAGGTTGGATTGTTATATTTTCCGTCCTCAACTGGCTTGCCATTATTTAATTGTTGGTCTGAGGCATAGTTCCATTCGCTAACCCAGATAGGAATCTCTGTTCCAATTGCCTCACGCATCGCAGCACGAGCCTGTGCAAAATGGATCGGCCACATCTCAAGCAGAGAGAGGCAAAAGTCGGCAGTCCAGTTCACACTGCATGTATACTCATGCCAGCTCACTCCGTCTGGACGTGGTTTGGCATGCTGTAAGAAGGTTTTTAGATAGCGACGCGTAAACTGGTAATTGTCAGGCGCGATGAAACGGGCATTCGGAAACTTCGCTTTGAGTTGCGGAATCACTTCATTCCAGGAAGTCACATATTGGTCTACACTGACGCCATTTAAATCCGATTCGTTGCCAAACTCGAAGTAGACAGGCTCGTTGCCAAAGACAGGCATGAGGAGGTTGAGAAGATTTCCATCATGTTCAAGTAGAGGACCCTCTTTAAACTCAGGACCACCCATAACGATAAGTGGAACAGCCCCTATCTCTTTGATGGCCTGTGCCGCCTTAACCTCTGTTTGTGGATCGAGCGACGTACGTGTTGGCATACGTATGACTCGCACACCGATATCCTTCAGACGTTGACGCGTCGTTGCCGAATTCAGAATAGGCTCGTCGTTCTCATGAAATAGTGCCATATTGGTGCCAAAGATGAGCGGCGAGATATCCTTGTTATTGGTTATAGTATTGAGCGCGGGAGTTTCAGTACGCGCATTTGTAGATGACGTGCTCGTCGAATGAGTCGTTGAGAGTTGGGGAAGCTTATTGTTCGACATCAACAGGATTGCGCCAAGCACTACTATATTGAGGAGAATCGCGATAAAAGGCGTACTTTTGTCTAATTTTGCCGCCCCTCGCTTTCCAGGCACCAGTGGCTGAACCTGTGGAGCGGTCTCTATCTTTGCTGACCACGGGTTGGTTTGTACTAAAGATGGTTGAGGCAACGAAACATTTTGCCCAGTTATGGCAGGGAATCTATGGAGCGATGCTCTCATTTGATTGCTATCTGCCAGAGACGGGTCTGGAACTGCTGTTTGTCTACCGGTCATTGGCAAGTGCCACTGAGAAGGAACAGGTTGTCTCTCTGTCGTTGGCAACATAAACGGTGGAGGAATACTTTGTTTACTGGTCGTTGGCAACCGAAACATTGGCGCAATACTGCTTTTCTCAGTCTCGTTCTGAGGAGACGAAGAGATGTTTTCTCTATTTTCAAACTGCGAAATCATACTAGGCGGTAGGAATTGATTCGCATGTGGTGGATTCTTCTTTTCAGGAACGTCCATGAGCTACCTCCTGACACAGGTAAAGTCAAAATTTCACGCTGCATACACAAGACATACAATGATATAAATTCTTATGTACCTCCTGGTTACTTATGACGTTCTACATAGACGGTTATAACATCGACTCATCCAAATAGCCATTTGGATGTACAACAAATATCTTTCCTCTTATCCACAAACTCCTACCTCTTTAGAGAAAATAAGCAGCACACAAAAGTCCTGCTATGATATACTATGTATCAAATCTTATATTGCTCTTCGTCTCTCATGTGTGGTAAAACAAATGAATACAAACATCTTGTAGACATTGCTGTATTTGGTCCTGTTAAGTAGTAAATGGCAAAAAAGGATAGAATACAGTGGTTCTTACCGGATATACACGAATTGATGTATGAAAGAGACGTATACCGAAAGAAGTGCTATTTTATGGAGTCTACACACAACCAACCAGAAGCGCAGAACACATCCACAATAGAAACAACTTCATCTCAAACTTCATGCCCAATCGATCATAGCGCGTTCTCATGGCAAAAAACTGTGCCCACTACTCCTTCCAGTGGCCCTGCCGTTGAGCAAGACGCGAAAGGTCTGTGGCACGTACGTAGTTTAGAGGCGGCACGAGCAGTACTGCGTAGTGCCGATACAAGGCAGGCAGGATTTAACGCAGAGTTGATTATGCAAATTCCTCAAATGACGAATGTACCTCTTCTCTATCAAGATGGCAAAGTTCATCAACAACAGCGAAAGGCGACCGCGCGTTTTTTTACGCCCAAAGCTGTGAGCGACAACTATCGTCAGGTCATGGAGCAGCTTTCAGATCAACTTATCAGAAAACTGCAACGGAAAAAGCAGGTTGACCTGAGCCAGTTGAGTATCACAATGGCGGTACGTGTTGCGGCACAGGTTGTTGGCCTGACGAATAGCTATCCTGGCACCGCGCAAAGACTCGAAGCGTTCTTTTCGGGCAATCTGACGGAATTTAGTTGGACTCCGCGCGGCATCGTCACACTGCTTATCAATCAGTATCGTACGCTGGCATTCTACCTGTTAGACGTTGTCCCAGCCATTCGCGCCCGCAAACGTAAGCCTCAGAATGATGTTATTTCGCACCTGCTCAATCAAAACTACAGCAATACAGAGATATTGACAGAGTGCGTCACCTATGCCGCTGCAGGTATGGTGACGACACGCGAATTTATCAGCGTCGCGGCATGGCACCTGCTGGAACGCCCGGAGCTACGCCAGCGTTACCTTGTCGCGCCGGAAGAAGAGCGATACGCGATACTCCATGAGATACTGCGTGTAGAGCCAGTCGTAACACGCCTCTATCGCAAAACTACAGCCGCCATCGAGCTTGAGCAAGAAGGTAAACCTATCATCATTCCACAAGACGCCTTGGTCACCGTGGAGATTGACGCCTCGAACGCCGACGAAAGCATTGTAGGCGAACTCCCCTTAGCAGTATGTCCAGGCCGCTCAATTTCCGGCGACCGCGTACCCGAAATGGTGATGAGCTTCGGCGATGGCGTACACCGTTGCCCTGGTGCCTATATCGCAATTCAGGAGAGCGACATTCTCCTCCAACGCCTGCTCGCACTCGACACCTTGCGCATCGTCAGCAAACCCAGCATTCGCTGGAACGATTTGACCACTGGATACGAGCTGCGCAATTTTGAGATTGCCGTAAGCTAATCTCTTTCATAAAAAAGAAATGTAGGAGCTATAATTCATTTACGCTCTGGTTCGGCGTGTATGCGGGACTAGGGTGTAATGATGCGTTGTAATGAAATACTCTGGATACGCTACCGTAGGGACCGCATTCATCACGCCCGTCTTTGATCTCTCGAACAGGCAAACGGACGTGATGAGTGCGGTTCCTACGATAGTTTGTGAAACACCATAATTATAGCCCCTACATCTCATGTATCCACCCACAGTATTTCGTCAAATAACACAAACAAAACCATTGACACCCCGCTTTCCCTGTGTTATACTTCCTTTGCAATTATGCATATATTCGCATAGTTAAAAACAAGGTAAGAAGCAAATGGCATCTTTATCACCACTTTATCGGCGTCCCAATATTTCTATAGCTCTTGAACCAGTCGGCAACGCGCTCAATAGTTTTTCATTGCTCAATGAGGTTGAGCGTCTTTCGGGACTAAATAATTGGGTCACACAAACAGTTACTACGCTTACATCCGATCAACGTCATAGGCATCGCTTGGTGTTCGAGGGGTTGCGTGATGCGCTGACACCACAGCTTGACGAGCCAAACGTTCCTTCTTATCTACATAATTTGAGCGAACTCAACCCATTTTTAGTGCGTAAGATGGTAATAGAGCCGTTGCGTAGTCGTTTCTCTCGGCTCGTCTCTTACGCAACACCTGACACAAAACGTCTATTCGGCGATATAGACACATATTTGTATTGTGTAAAGCTTGTGCAGGGAGAGAACACTTTTGACGCGGAACTTCAGAAAGAAGTTCATACCCTGCTACAGGACCCACCAGCACTACAAAGTCTCATTCTCGAACATCTCGAACTGCTATGGAAAACAACCTTTATCGCTGAATGGAGACGCATACAATCATCCCTACGCTGGCAAGTCGAGATGTTTACGCGCAGCCTTGATGAGAACGCAGATATTGAGGAAATCTTTCTTGCGTTCACAGGACGCGAACTTCCCGTTGATATCGCCGACATAGCACACGAAGCCTCAAAAGTTATGCTTGTTCCCTCATGGCATACAGGGCGGCATATAACGCTGTGGGATGGCATACCGTTTAATGGCAATAGTGACTGGAATGGCAAAGAAACGTTACGCCTATTTTTCAGTACACCGCCCAACTATGACGTTGGAGCACTGGATGCTAAATCCATCGGGCGAAATGAATTACGTGCGCGTCTCAATGCCCTTGCTGACGAGACACGGTTACGCATCATCGAACTGCTGGTGCAACATGATGAACTATCGGCGCAGGAAATCATTGCATCGCTTGACCTCAGCCAGTCGAGCGTGTCGCGCCATCTCAAGCAGCTTACGTCAATGGACTATCTGTATGAGCGACGTGGAGAGGGCGCAAACAAAACATATAGGCTTAGTCCGTTCTATATTCATCGCACCGCAGATGCGCTCAACACGCTCTTTACAAGCGAGACAATAGAGGTTGCACCACAAGCCTCACCATTGTCAAAAGAACTTAGACGCTTCTTAGATAAAAACGGAAAGCTTACAACATGGCCTGTAGCCAAGCAGCAGGATAAGCTACTTATTCTCGAATATCTGGTAACATTTTTCGAGCCAGGATGCGTGTACAGCGAAAAAGAAGTCAACGAGTTGCTGCTGCTACACAGCGTTGGCAAAGATGCTGCCGCGCTAAGACGTGCCTTGTACGAGTTCCGCTTTATGAACCGCACAAACGATGGAGCGGAATACTGGCTTACAGGTACAAGAGCACCAGAACAGGAACAAGTATCACGCATCACGTACCGAGACAAAAAGAACCAGCCTACAAAAGAATAAAAGGGACGGCACATGAGCATTCGTCTACTACATACTGTTGGGAAAACCTATGTTGATGAAACTCTTGTTGACGTGGTGCAACAATTTGAAGAGGAACCTATGACTCAAAGAAATATTCCACCTTTGCCCTACATCATAGGCATTTTGAATAATCCCTATCGACTCAAGTTAATTGGACTCCTTGCTACTCAAGCACATAGCCTTGAAGAGTTATCTTCGTCACTACATGTCAAGGCTGCTCTTACAGCGCGTCATCTAAAAAAGCTACAAGAAGTAGGCGTAGTCAAACGACGGCTTGAGGCTCAGAAATATCGTTATAGTCTTGATAGGCAGTCACTACAAAGCCTTCAACGTTCACTACTCAAAGTTGAGAGCGGAGTATCATCCCTGGAGGAAACTGCTCTTAACGACGAAGAACGCAAAGTACTCAAAAGCTTTTTTGTGAACTCGCGTCTCACAACCATTCCAGCAGGACGCGAGAATCTTGCAATTCTTGTGCGCTGGTTCGCACATCGCTTCGCGCTAAATATGCGTTATGAAGAGGCAGAAGTCAACCGGATTATCGACCAATACTACCACGATGCAGCTTTCTTCAGAAAAGATATGGTTGGGCGCGGCTATATGCAACGCGAAAACGGCGTCTATTGGCGCGTGAATTAGGTGCGATAGCGAAAAAGTTCCGTCAGTTCCCAAAAAACCTCTGCGTAAACGTTGCGATAAAGCTAATCTCAAGTGTTAGCGCGATGAGCGCCTCGATGGCCGCCATGATGGTGATTGGATCGTCGAGTGCGATACCGCCTGGAAAGAAGCCGCGACCATGAAATGAGGTGACGCTGAAGACAACTGCTCCGACGGGCGATAAAACGGGACCAACGAGGTGCCCAAGTGTAAAATATATGACTGCAAAACAGGCAAGGACAAGCAGGTATGCGCGAACGCTACGAATTGGTTGATAGCCATAGCCAGCTAGAATGTCGAGAAAGGCCGAGAAAATAAACGCACCTGTCCTACCTTGTAACCGGACAACCTCACGTTGTAAGACTTGTGCTCGATAGAGAAATTGCGCTGCCTCTTCGTTGACTCCTTGCCCCTGTAACGCTAC
>CAXTUE010000207.1:0-7974 GCA_964247355.1 uncultured Ktedonobacteraceae bacterium
ACCATATGTATAACATATATGAATGATTTATTTCGCATCAACGAGCGATGGTCGTTGAGGCGAAATACATCATTCATATTCCTATTCGTAACGCAGAACCTCTAGCGGACGCACCCGAACCGAACCCCATGCGACCAGTGCCGCTGTGAGCATTGCCAGCAGGACCGAGCCACCTATTAAGCTCAAGACAATCAACGCTGATACACCGAAGGCAACATTGAACAACAAGTTTCCTAGCAGGATGATCGCTCCTGTTGCGAGCAGCATCGCCAGCAACGCACCAACGCCACCAACGATACCATTCTCAATCATAACCTCGCTCAGAACAATGCTACTGGTATAGCCAACCGCTTTCAGTATGCCCAGCTCACGCCTACGTTCTAGCATCGCCAGAGCGACCGCATTCGCGATGATGATCACACCCGCAATAACCGACAACGAGGCGATTGCAATGAGCATATCGAGAATACTATTGATCAACTGCGAAATGTAGGCTCCGATATCAGCTAGATTTTGTACGCTCGCATTCGGCACAATCGTGGCAAGTTTGTCCAGAGCCTTGTTCACCTGTGCTTGATCAATTTTCATATAGGTGACGGTTGTCTTGCCAGTTTTGGCGGAACTGAATACATTCGCGGTGCCATTTGCAACTAACACACTGCCGACGGTCTCAGAACGCGCGGTACGAGAGTAGATACCGACAATCGTCAGTGTTCTCTGCGTCTTGCCATCCGCGCTAGCAAGCGTAACGGTATCTCCTAACTTGAGATGCATACCAAACGGTCCACCACTGGTGAGCAAATCGCAAATCAGAATGTTGTTTGTACCGGCATCACTTGCATTCAGCGTCCGACCTTGCGTCATCTTCAACGTGGGCGCGTTGTGTGCCAGGTCATAGCCTTCAAGTGTGCTCAGGAATTCAATTGTATTTTGACGATCATCAGCAGCTTTTGGCAGTTCCTGTTGCAATGGCTTGCTATTGATCGCGATGGGCATTGCTTGCGTAAATGTATCGCTACGGCTCTTAGAGAGGCCAGGAATTGTGTTTAGTTTTGTTTGTAGTGCGGTAGTATCGCTACCATTTGTCGTTGCAACAACGTTATAGGTCAGGCTTTGGGTAAACGAATTACTAATCTGTACTTGCAGGTCTTGCCCTAACGCAAGCACTAGACCAACCGTGAAGACGCCAATGAACAGGGCCAACAGCGTTGTCGTCGTACGCGCCCTCTGCCGTCCAATGTTGCGCAGTGCCATCTTAATGCTGACCTTCCACGTACGTGGAAACAGGACGACGACAATACCTAGCAATGAGGCAGCAAACAGTAGAATACCGAATGTAGGTAGCACAAGGTAGACGAGGGCCGAAGCCGCGATACCCACAAGAATGAGCGCGAGGTATTGCATATTGAAGCGTTCCGGCACAGGCAGCTTGCTAATGGTGAAGACAACCAGGCCAAAGAAAACGCTTAGCAACAGCAGGAAGGCAAATGTGCCATAGACCGCCTCTATGCCTAATAACACATCGTTATTGAGGATTACAATCGCTAAAGCACAAAACAGTATAGACAGGATGACGAGCAAGGCAATCGTCAACACAATACTACTCGCGCCCTTATTGTCGCTTTGATCTCGGATAACGTTCAACGGGCGAATGTTCGCTGCCTGCACAATCGGCATCAAGCCGAATATCAACGCGGTTACTAATCCGATGGCAACACCACCCGCGATAGTCCACGGATTCAGAATAAATGGCACAGTCAGACCAATATTTTGCATCAGACCGCGCACAATATAGCTTACACCCGTTGCGGCTGCCGCTCCTAGTACTCCACCAACGAGACCAAGCAAACTTGCTTCCAGGCCAAACAGCACATAGAGGTCTCCACGGCGGTAGCCAGAAGTCTTGAGCATCGCAATCTCTGTCTTACGACGCGAAAGTAACACTTGCATGGTGTTGACTATACCAACGCCACCGATTAGTAGTGCTAGCAGACCAGCAATCTCTAAGAACTTCGTAATGTTATCAATCGAGGATTGTTGCGCCTTGAGTGCATCGGCAACGGTCTGCGTAGCAACAAGCGGAAACTGCTTGTTAATAGCTTTCACAGCAGCATCGGTATGTGCCGCATTCGCAGTCGTTACATCAATAGCACTATAAGAAACATCCTTCGTCACAGTTTGATAATCTGATTGCGAGAGCAACAGCAGATTGCCCGATTGCGCAAACACGCCCGTATTTGAGACAACGCCCGCTATCGTTACATGAAAAGTCTTGCCCGATCCAGTGGTTGTTTTCGTGTAAAGGTCAAAGCTATCGCCCACCTTTTTAGAATACTTGTCGATAAACCCCTGCGTCACAACAACCTGATTATTCTTGACTAGACTCGCGACGCTACCATTGTTGGGATTCGTAAATGTCGGTTGCGAGACAACAGGATAGTTGCCGGGCGTTACCGCTTCTAACGTAAACGATTGAAATGATGAACCGCTTGCGCTAAGCGAACCATTGGCACTTGTAGTGGCTGTATAGTTTGTAATCGTGCCATCTTTCTTGAGTGTATCGAAGAACACAAGGTCGCCTGCTTTTAAGGGAACCCGCGCCGTTACCGCGATATCGCCACCGTTCGCGTCACGCGCGTTCGACGTAAGCGAACTTTGCAGCATGAAGCCGACCAGTTGCAGGGCAACAATTGCCATTACACCAACGGCGACGCAGAAGACCGCCAGCACCGTTCGCTGCCCACCACGCAGCAGCGAGCGAGACGTATAGTTGAAGTACATTGAAGTTTTCATGAGCATACCTTCCTCTCGCAGATTCTATTGTGTGATTCTGCCGTTAGAACTATCGAGTTCAGCTAGCTTCCCGTCTACAATGCGCAAAGCATGGTCTGCATGTGATGCAACAACGGGATCATGCGTTGCGATGATAAAAGTTTTTCCCGTTTGCTCACGCAGTTCAGCAATGAGTTTGAGGACGTTTTCGCCATTTTTTGCATCAAGGTTGCCTGTTGGCTCGTCAGCAATAACAAAAGCGGGATCGGTCACCAGCGCACGAGCAATCGCGACACGTTGCTGCTCACCACCCGAAAGCTGATTGGGACGGTGATTGAGCCGGTGCGAGAGTCCAACGAGAGCCAGGAGTTCCTGTGCTCGTGCCGATGGTGAACCTTTATGCTTGCCAACATATAAAGGCACCTCGACGTTTTCTTGCGCGGTCAACGTCGGTATCAGGTTAAACGCCTGGAATACCATACCAATCTTGCTGTTACGAACCGCCGCCAGCTTACCCTCACTCATCCGCGTAATATCAACGCCGTCGATAAGCACCTGTCCCGTCGTCGGATTATCCAGACCAGCGATAATGCCAAGCAATGTGCTCTTGCCCGAACCTGATGGCCCAACGATAGACACAAACTCGCCGCTCATAATCTGAAAGCTAATCCCTTTAAGAATATTGATACGCTCCTTGCCAAGCGGCAACGTTTTAGTAATGTCGCGCACATCCATAACAACAGTTTTTGAAGTAGACGCCCGCCCTTGTATGATTGGAAGTGTTGTGCTCATATGAAGTTTCCTCTTTCTTTATGCCTTGTAATTGAAGTTTGTCGTAACCTCTGTGCTAAGCATAAACGGAAACACCGTTTTTGATATGCGTCTGGAGGAGTGTTATAAGGGGGACTTTAGGCGGGTAGACCACAAACAAAATATCTTAGAGATAAATTATGTGATTTATCTAAAAAAAGATGGTAAGATTGCAGAGTCACCATACATACGAACGTTTTTAGATGTTCAACAAATTCATCGTTTTGATTTTGTTAATGTCAAGATGTGGGAGACACCAACTGAAGAGCTAATGGGACTAGGACTTACCGGACTGCTACCACTACTACCTCTCACGAAAGAAGGAGGTAAGCGCGAAGTCATTGAAGAGGTAGTAACAGAAATATTGCAAGTAGAAGACAAGGCAATACAGAAGAACTTACTTACAATCACTTTTACATTGTCATCACTAGCACTTAATATCCAAGATGATAAAACATGGCTGGTCAGGAGGTTCAGAATGTTTCAAGACTTAATACGTGATACAGAAATTTACCAGTATATTATGCATGAAGGGCTTGAACAGGGCATTGAAAAAGGACGCGAACAGGGGCGTGAACAAGAGAGACAGGAAGTACTACAAAGTCTACGTCAAACACTCATAGCCTTTGTACAAGCACGTTCTGCAGAACTTGTTCCTCTTGCTCAGAAAAAAGCTGAGAAGATTGACAGCATTCAAATGCTCAATGCCTTACTACTCAATGTAGGTAATACACAGAGCGCAGAAGATGTACGTCATTATCTCGAAGAGGTCAAAGATAAATAGACGTATCAGTGCTTCGTCAGAATGTGTATCGCTCTCCCTAACGCATTTTCAGCACTCTCCTGAATTGTTTCGCTCAATCCAGGGTGGGCGTAAAGAATTTCATCGAGATCAGTGAGGGTTGCACCCATTTCGATGGCGAGCACGAGTTGACCAATGAGGTCGCCCACACGAGGCCCCACGAGAGTCGCACCTAACAACACGCCTTCATCTTTTGTGGCAACAAGCATGGCGACACCGTTGTCTGCATTGAGCGTCAATGCACGACCATTGGCCGCAAGTGGAAATCGTCCAGTTATGACACTATACCCTGCTTTTGTGGCCTCTTCTACTGTATAGCCAGCCGTTGCGAGTTCCGGCGTTGTATGCACGACAAGCGGTGTAACGAGTGGCGCAAATTGCACACGCTCACCCGCCAGCACCTCCGCCGCTACCTTGCCCTGTTTGATAGCAATGCTTGCCAGTGTCTGCCCACCTGTGCAATCACCCACAGCATAGATATGCGGAACGCTTGTCTGCTGCATGGTGTTGACAGCAATACCGCCATTCTCCGTCAATTTCATACCGATATCGTCCAGGTGTAACCCCTGTGTATTTGGCACAACCCTCTCAGAATAAACAATGGGGGTATCGTCAACGTCAGGCGTCTTGTTCTTTAAAGCAATCTGCTCAATGCCGGATTTGCGTAAAGCAGTCGCTACAAGTCGAAGTGCGGCGGGATCAACACCTGTAAGGAGTTGTTCATCCGGAGAATAGAGCTTTATTTTGACGCCCAGACGCGCAAAAAGCGTCGCGAGTTCCAGAGCAATATAGTCGTCGCCAACGATGCTCATACTCTGTGGTAATTGAGCGAGTTGTAGCACCTGTTCGGGAGTCACAGCAGATGTGTTTTTATGCCGCAAGTACTCGGCTCCAGTAGCGATGATACAATCCTCAAACTTGAAACGATGCGTACCATACTCGCCTTCTACCCGTACCTCCTGCCCATTGATAAACCAGCCAATGCCCTTGACTAGCTCGATTCGATTGCCCTCTAACAAACGCCGCACACCTTGAGAAAGTCTATCCACGACGCCCTGTTTCCACGTTTGCATAGTGGTCCAATCGAAGGAAATAGCCTCGGCATGTATGCCCATAGCCGCAAGATCGTCGGCGCGCATTTGCGCATAACGTTCGCTTGTCGAAAGTAGTGCCTTCAGTGGAATACAGCCGCGATTGAGACATGTTCCACCTGCCGGTCCAGGCTCGACAAGCGTCACATGTCTACCCAGTTGTGCCGCCCGAATCGCTGCAACATACCCTCCTGGTCCCGCACCGAGCACAAGCACGTCAACCGCCGTTGTTACATCTCCAACAACCATGTCTATCTGCCTTCCTATCGTTACAGCATGTCTAGCATCAACTGTTGGGGATGCTCAACCAGTTCTTTAAAGTGTGCCAGAAATTTGCCAGCCAGCGCACCGTCGATAACCCTGTGGTCAAACGATAAGGCAAGCGGCATCATCGTACGTGCTACTATTGTGCCGTTATGCACAATCGCCTTCTCCTGGATACGCCCAACGGCGAGAATAGCAACCTCTGGCGCGTTGATAATCGGCGTACCCGTGTTACCACCAAAGCTGCCGACGTTGTTGAGCGTGAAGCTGCTACCCGTCACTTCTTGCACCGAGAGCGAACGTTTTTGCGCGCCCTCGATAAGATGCTCCAGTTGCTGCGCAATCTGCACAATCGTGAACTTGTCAGCATCACGTAGTACAGGGACAAGCAAACCTTCGGGCGAGTCGGTGGCGATACCAACATGATAGACGTGCTTGTAAACAATTTCACGCGTCTCCTCGTCAAATGTCGCATTGAATTGAGGAAATGCCTTGAGTGCTGGTAGAAGCAATTTCACGAGCAGAGGCATATAGGTAAGACGAACGCCGCGCTGCTCCGCAGTAGGCTTGAGCATTGTACGCAACGCAACAAGTTCGGTTGCGTCAAGTTCGTCAAATGAGGTTGCGTGAGGTATACTGCGCCATGAACGCTCCATACGCTCCGCAATACGACGCCGTAAGCCTGTCAGGGGTTTGCGCTCTTCCGCGACAGAAGGTTCTTGTACCTGTTGTACAGTTTCCTGTCTGGCTTCAAGCACCGCCTCTTGCGGCTCGACTTGTGTGAGATTATGCATTGCAGCCACAGGAGTTTCGGTATTCTTCGTCGCGCCGTTCGTACGATTGCTACTCTGCTCAATATATTTTTGCAGGTCGTCCATCGTGACGCGCCCACTCGGATGTGAGGACGTCACGTGCTCAAGATTCACACCTAGCTCAAAGGCACGTTTGCGCACAACAGGAGCAGCCTGAACACGACGGGATGGTGTTACTTCGCTTGTACTCGTAGATGCTGCTACAGTGCTTGCCAGTGCTGTTTCAGCCTTAATAGGATGTTCCGTTATAGAAGGTGCGGCAGTACCGCTCGCCTGCGATACAGTTTTGAACGTGACAAGTACCTCACCGAGTTTAGCGACGGTCCCCTCTTGCACACGAATCGTTTCGACAGTAGCGGCGACGGGTGACGGTATCTCAACAACAGCCTTATCGGTCTCGACCTCAACCATCGGTTGGTCAAGCTTGACAGTATCGCCAGAGTGGACAAGCCAGCGTCGTATCTCGGCCTCCTGCATGCCTTCACCAAGATCAGGCAGTTTGAATTCTTGCATAGCTATATTCTCTTTCTATGATGTACTCTGTCGCTTCCTCTTCATCTCGCTCAGCCCCTCTATCACGGCAGCGCGGATAACCGACTCAATAAATGGTGCCTTCGCAGCAGTATATGCCGCACGGTCCGAACCATGTTTCGCCGCTAGCTCTCGCTTAAGCGTATCATATTGTTGTACCAGCTCTGGATGGAGAAGCATATACTCTCGGAAAAGCTGGTACATTGCCCATTGTTCGTGTCCCTTCTCAACCATATGTAAATGGAAGGCGCGCGCTGTATGTGATATATCAACTGGCTTACGAAAGTAATGCCTCCCTGGAATACCAAGCTCTCCCTGATAGAGATAATCCAGAGCCTCAAGCGGCTTTACACACTCTTCAACAAGAGAAACGCTCCGAATGACTGCCATGATGTCGATAATTGGTTTCGCGCTCAATCCTGGAATGGAGGTACTGCCAACATGCTGAATATCTATCAAGTATGCACCAATGGAAGCCTCAATACGCGCCTTTTCTTGCGCATACATTTCGGGCCATCGCGGGTTATAGTCTTCAATGATAACGATATCCTGGCTCAATATGACCTCCAATGTGTAAGGGCCGATGATGCGTTTTCACGAAAGAATGCACATGTGCCTGATGTAGGGACCGCATTTATCACGTCCGTTATCCCCACACAACAACGCACACCGTCCTATGGTAGGGACCGCATTCATCACGTCCATTATCCTCACACCGTCCTATGGTAGGGACCGCATTCATCACGTCCTTGTGGCATTCACTCATCAAATGGACGGAATGAATGCGGTCCCTACAAACATATTTTTTCCATACATGTTTAATCCTCCATCACACTCGGAATAGCTGTAAATACGCGAGCGGGAGTTGGCACATAATAATCCTCCTGACAAG
>CAXTUE010000208.1:0-7969 GCA_964247355.1 uncultured Ktedonobacteraceae bacterium
TCGTAGTAGTTATCGAATGAGGGTACCAGAGGCAAAATGTGTTTTAGTTCCTGTTCTTTGCCGCCAGCCCATTTTAGAAATGATGTTAGTTTAGTAGGCTTTGCTTGTGTATTATCTTGTAAAGTTATCTGTAAAGGTGCATTTTTAATTTGAAGCATAGTTTTTAATACCTATTCTCATGTGATGGGCTTACTTTACCAGTAAGATGAGAATAAAGCAACTATTGTTAACTTTTTAGTGATTTGGCAAACCGCTTATGGTGCATCGTTCTGAAGAAACATCTGGACGATATGTACAAGTTTATCTGGAGAATTGAAGTTCACAGCATGACCAGCACCTTCAACAACCACAAGTTGGCTATTGGGTAGGAGACTATTGACCTTCTCGGCCCAGTGCTGAGGGACAATTGGATCACGAGAGCCACGAACTACGAGCGTTGGAATATGAACGTGCGGAAGATGTTCCTCCATTGGGTCCTCAAAGGCGTATTGAAGAGTGCGAATAGTTCGAGGAATGCCAGCTAGTGCGTATTCACGGAGCAGAACAGGTAGGAAGTGGAGTGGTTCACGGGGAGTGTCACGTAGCAAGCGTCCTGCCTCCTGATGAATAGTGAGAGCATTGGGGTCCATCGTTGGACTCACGAGAATAGCTTTTTTGATAAGGTGAGGGTAGCGCAAGGCGAGGTTTACAATGACCTGGCAACCCATTGAGTTGCCGAGGAACGTTGCGGGAGGGAGCTTCAGCGTCTGCATACAATCCGCTAAAGCGTCAGATAATTCAGTAACGTTCAAAATGTGAGGAGACTTTGGGCTTCTACCAAAGCCGGGTAGATCAGGCAGGTAGACATGATAATAGGGAGCTAAACGTACAGCAGTTGGCATCATATATCCACTGGAAACAGATAAACCATGAACGAGAACAACGGTTGGTGCATCAGCATCTACAGGTTCTGTCGAGGTCCGGCAATACATGGTCAAACCGTTTGTTGTTGTGATCTTCTTGCCCTTTAATTTACCTTTAGGTTGACTCAACGTTGACCTTCTTTTACACATTCATTTTACTTCTGTAGTAATAACGGCTTGCACAATCACTTTGGTTCAGGTTTCTCCTCTTCCAGTACTTGCAGCATCTGTCCGTTTCGAGGACCATGCTGAAACACCTATCCACCCCAGTGTAAGAAAGAGCACGACAGCCGTGATATTGCTAAAGAATGAGGGTATCAAGGTGAGGACTTGGCAGAGTAGGTTTAAAAGAGCAAAGAGGATTAATAGAATACTCGTAGGCGTGAGGGAGCCACTCTTACGCGGCAAGGCAAAACCCAAGATCAAGCAACCGAGAATAAGCGTCCCTCCTGAGAGGCTGAAGCGCCCCCACCATTCGAGCGTCTCTATAGTGGGAACGTGACGTTGAGCCAACGCTTTATTTACCACGGCAGTACCATTTATAAGAGGAATGTGAGCTGGGGATATATGCGGAGTGGAGCCTGGAAATAGTTTTTGGAGAACTGGACCTCCCAGGCCATTCAAGGTTGAAATAACTTTATTCAGTTCATCCTGTGTCTTTATAGCTGGATCATTCACCGTTGAAGCAATGGTGTTTGCAAGGCGAAGTAAGAACGGAATGAGTATCCAATCAAGAGCAACGGTTCCGATGATCAAAAGGAAGCCGCCGAGAAGGAGCAGATTGCTCCCGATAAAGCCGAGGCCATTAACCTGATTGGACACCGATGCAAAGGTGGAGAGACCAAGCAGCAGAATAAGGGTGCCGACAACGAGAAGGCCAAGCGAGAGAGACCAGGAAGAACTAAATATATCCTTAGTTTGTGTATTGACGATCTCGCCCGATGCAGCAAGGAGACTCCCAACAATCATGAGTGTTGCACCAAAACGCAATTTCCACTGAAGAAACATGAGCCGCTGTCTTTCTGCTTCCAGCATAGTAACTCTCTCATTTGTCCTCGTCGTTCCCTTTTTGGGAAGAGAACATGGAAGAACGTGCATCATCGTGTCACAGTTTCTTCTGTGTTGTCAACGTTGTAACCTACAAACGGGGATTGAGATGGAACATATCCTTCTGGATATTCGCAATTTTCTGAAATAAAAATATCGAGACATGTGTTATACTGAATGTGAGATGTCGAGTATTGTTGCATTGTTCAGTGAGAAGTTGTTTCTACCGACAGCAATAAGTTTGAAGACATCATAGTGGGAGCAAATCTCGGTGAAACTTTATGTAGGCAGATTGCCATACGCAACAACGGACCAGGAACTGCACGATCTTTTCAGTCAGTATGGTCAGGTTCTTTCAGCAACAATTATTATCGACCGCGAGATGAATCGCAGCAAGGGCTTCGGCTTTGTCGAAATGAGCGACGATCAAGAGGCGCAGAACGCGATGAATCAGTTGAACAACTCGACATTGCAGGGGCGTACGATCATCGTCAACGAGGCCAACGAGCGTCGTGAGTCACGTGGCGGCGGCGGCGGCGACGGCAACCGTGGTGGTGGCGGCGGCGGCGGCTACGGCAACCGTGGTGGCGGCGGTTACGGTGGTGGCAACCGTGGCGGCGGCGGTGGTTATGGTGGCGGTAATCGTAACGAAGATCGCTACTAATATACCCAGTCTCAAACTAAGAAGAGGTGAGTGTGCTGCATAAGCACACTCACCTCTTCTTATTCCTCTGTTAGCCTACAGGTCGCAGCATGGGTATTTCACGGCGAATATCGAATTTTAGAAAAGCATGGGCGCGACGAATGGCCTGCTCTACCTCGACTGGCGTGTCGCCGCGAGCAAAGATGAAGCCGAGATAGCTCGCGCCTTCGGGCAATGGAACAAGCTGGTTATTGAGTTTTGCCGTGATCTCGACTCCTGTTATGAGAGGCACAGATAAAGCTTCCTCCACTCCACGTACGCCTTTGAGCATGCCAGCAGATGGAATAGGAATCATCATAACGCCTGCTGCATGTTCATCGCGACGGATTGCGTCGATCTCCTCTCCGAGAGCATGACGCAGAATCAGTTCTTCCAAACACATGCCGGAGCCAAATTCGAGGATTGTGGAGCAGAGGCCACCGATTGAGCGTCCCGCGATCTCTAGCATCCAGGGTCCTTGCTCATTGACGCGCAATTCCGCATGGACTGGACCTTCACGTAAGCCAAGCGAAGCGGCGGCGAGTGCGACGGCGTGAGCTATAGATTCCTGCACATCCTCAGTTAAGCGTGAGGGTGTGACATACAAGGTTTCTTCAAAGAAGGGGCCATCGAGAGGATCAGGCTTGTCGAAGAGAGTCAAAACCTTGAGCTGTCCATGCGTCATAATGCCCTCTAGGGCAACCTCGAAGCCTGGAATAAAATCTTCGACCAGAAACGCAGTCTCTAGCTCTCTGTTGCCTTCTGAAAGCAGGTAGCGTTTGAGGCGTGTAAAGGCGGCGACGAATTCTGTCGGATTATCCGCGCGAATGACACCACGGCTTCCAGACAAGCGAAGTGGTTTCACAACACATGGATAGGGAACTTGTGTCGCGATCCAATTTGGATTGTCGCTCAGCCAGAAGCGGCGAAACACGGGACAGGGCGCGCCACCTGCCGACATAAGGTTACGCATCAAGTACTTGTCACGTGCGGCCTCTGCTGATTCAGGTGTGTTATGTGCTATACGGAATGCAGCACTGGCATGAGCGGCGAGTTCGCTTGCGCTATCATCGACCGAGAGAATGGCGTCAAGGGGATGCTGTTGTGCATATTCGACAATGGTGCGAACGGAGGCTGGGATATCGTTAAAATCAACGCCAAGGGGAACATGCCAGTAGTCGGAGAGTGTTTCGGGAAGGTCGATACCAACCACAACGTCAAGGTGCAACTGTCGCGCCGCACCCAGGAATGCGCCAGCGCGATAGGTCGCGGGCGACATGAGTAGCAAGACGCGTTTCTGTTTTTGTTCTACATTGTTCATATAATTATTGAGCCTCATCCTGTAAGACATCTACAGTAAAGCCTAGTGACTTGAGGGCGGCAGCTAGCCCGAAGAGGCGAGCATCCCCCTGCACGGTCCATACAAGTTGTGTTGGCGAACGCTTTGTCGCCTCCGTGTCGCGTTCCCAATAGCACTCGAATGTGCCTTGCCAGTCGCGATGCTGCACACGCCCTTGATAGTGCCATGCGTCAGCCATAGGGCGTCGATTGTTGAAGCCCAGGCCAGCAGCCATGACGCTGACAAAATCTTTACTGTGAAAAACTACTTTCATAGAGATATATCCTAATTTGCCATAACATTTATTGTACTCCTGGCATTCCGTATCATTGATTAAAGCATAGCACAAGCAGGCAACGACAGTGTATATGTACTGTCGTTGCCTGCTTGTGCTTCAAGGCCAAAGGGTGCCTTATGCTCTTCTGTTAGATGTCGAGGCGCCAGACACCGCGCCCATGAGTTGCGGCGTAGAGCACTCTTCCATTTTCTGAAAGAGTAAGACTATAGACAGCGACAAAAGGCAGACCCTGGGCGGCCTTAGTCCAACGTGTGCCACCGCTTCTTAGCTTAGCAACGCCAAAGTCGGTTGAGACATATACGTTTCCTGTCATGCTATCATAAGCAACGCCGGTGATGGGTTGATCGCCTAGATTGTAGCTCAGGTCGTGCCATGTCGCCTTCCCTGTGTGTGGGTTGTAGGTTACATCGAACACATGCCCAGGTGTCGAGGGTGTATAGGCATTATAGCCTGAGAACGAGACGTAGGCATGATAGGGATTCTTGGGATCAACCGAGATGCCACTGATGAAGCGTCCTGGTTGAGCAGCAGTATCAAGACGTGTGAAGCTCACCGCCTTTGGATCGGTCGCATTGGCATTGGTTGAGATGAAGAGACGACCTAAGCGTGTCGCGGTCCACATGGTGCTGGTATCGCCAGGAGCACGTTTGACAGCGACAACATAACTACCGCCTTTGTCAGCACCAAAGGAGGAGCTTGTCAGGTCTGATCCCAGTGGTACCCAATCGCCACATCCTGTGGTGGACGTTGCAGTAAGTTCATTACAGCTCTTATCAAGGAATGCCTGTTGCCCACCATTATCTGTTGTACGCCAGACATGCTGGAGGCCAACGAACATTGTGCCACTGGTGTGTGGGTCGCCAATCAAAGGTACATAGAAGGATGCAGCTTCTTTGCTAGCGGTCAGAGGCTCGGAGATGTAATCCCATCCAGTAGGATCGGTAGCTTTGAAGTTTACGTCAATGGAAGGGCCGAAGTACGTATGCATACGCACGTTAGGATTGCCTACATCGATGACCGATTGACCGCCATCACCACCAACCGACTCAAACCAGTTGGGAGTTGTATTAGCATTGTACGCCCATGTGCCATTGTCCTGTGTGCCACCGATAACATCATTTGTTGGGTTTTTAGGATTGACAGTCACACTCTGGAACTGTAAGTCGGCCAGACCCGCGTTATCGCTATAAAGCGTGGTAGGAATGGCACTCAACCATAGCTGACAATCGGTCAGATCAGCACCTTTGAGTCCGCGCGTCGCGCATTGAGCGGATGCATTGGTGAATGTTCCGTCATTACGAACAAGACCGCCGTCCGAACCCATGAAGGCAATATTGGGATTACCAGGGACAAACGCAACGGCGTGTTGGTCGGGATGAATACCAAGTGGTGGATTCTGCGAATCGTTGGTCATGTCTGTGAAACCTACACCTGCGTTTGTTGAGCGCATTACAGCCCTTCCATTGGAAGGAGGAGTGGCGGTGAAGATTTCGGTGTACTGCATGGAGCCACCATACCAAACGGTGTCAGGTTGGCCTGCCGGTGATGCAACCCACATGTCGTAGGTGCATTGTGTCTCGCAGAAATTGTAGGAGCTATAGCCGGGCGTTCCGGGTGTAGAATTCGACAGCTTGGTCCAGCCTGGATTTTTGACACCATCGGTAAGTGTCGATGCAGCAACATTGGCGTTGTCGACACGGTAGAAGTCTGCGTTCGCACTGCCGAGGTCGCCGAGGTAAATGCGCAGTTTGCTACCCATTAGGGCAAGGGCAAATTCAGTGCGTGAAGTTGCGCTGTTTGCAACGGTGCCGCCGCCAGCAGAGGCGAATATTTGCTCGTATGCTGTGTTTTCCAGCTTGCGATACAGACCGTAGTCGAACACGGAGAAGTATACACGTGAAGGCAGGTTAGCTGCCAGACCAGTGCGATCAAAAACAATTTTGCTTACACCACCACGGAAGAAATCGTTGCCAGTTGGTGCAGTTGGATTCACAGTATCCGACTGTTTGCTAAAGACTAAGCTAAATGTCAGACCACCGTTCATGGACTCGTACAGACCAACGACAGGAGCATCTGGTGGAGTAAAGCGACCGCCATTGACAGACGATGCACCATGGCGAGCAACATCTGTTCCAATAAGAATATGCTTGTGGTTTACGGGATCAACGGCGACGCTACCGATAGCGCGGTTCTTGGCGGCAGAGAGACTTCCAGGGACAAGTGCCCATGTTGTACTGTAATTCGTCGATCTGTACAGGCCAATACCTGCTTCAGAGTCACTTGAACCATTGGCCTCACCAGTACCAGCGTAAATGACGCGACCATCAGGCGTCGTGGGGTCGATGGAGAGCGAGCCAATGGCGTTAGAAGGAATGCCGGTGGAAGATGCAGTCCAATGAGGAACGGTTGCGAGTGCATCATTGGACACCCAGATACCGCCACCAGCAGCACCAACCCAAACGCGGCACAATGCTGCGGTACAGGGGTTAGAAATGGCAAGAGCAGTTTCACGGCCAGAGACGGTTGTCGAACGTCCTGTATAGGTCACGATGCCAGGAACGTTGCCAACGACGGGACCAACCTGCTTCCAGGAATTGCCGGTACCGGAGAGAGCTTGGTTCGATACATTTGACCATGACTGATAGGAGTTCACCGCCTGATTGTAGGAAACATACTTGCCTGGATATGCCTGATTATCATATCTTTCTTTTTCGACACCAGCACGACTGGCTAATCCACTAAGACCCGGTGTTGGATTATTGTCGTCATAGTTTCCGTCTTGATTGTAGTGAGTACTGAGGAAGTGGTTGAAATGTGGTTGTACAGGGTTGGCATGCGCCTTGAATGGTTGTAAATAGGTAACAAGACCAGCAATCATCAATGTAGTGAGGATTGAGGTATAGAGCAGTGCATAGCGCGTTTTTGGTGTTAGACGCTTCATATGTTTGTCGTTGACCTCCACAAATATTATTTTTTACGAGCGGTAGCAGAGGAATGCCTCTCTATTGTGTTCTCTGAAAGGAATAAATCTTAAGCCAAAGCTAGTTATACAAGGCTCCTTTCTATAAAAGAAATAGTGACAAAATGCTGCGTATTGTACAGAAATGTATGTATGGCACCCTTCTATTGCATTGTAAGCGAAAAATAGGGTTAAGTAAAGTACAAATCGGTAGTGATTTTTATAAAGAAGTGGTTAATTTTTTACCTTTTGTTAACTTTTTCTTAACCTAGTGAAGCATAAGTCTCTTTTCGCCACAAGGGAGAGCATAGTTGTAGCATCACCGTACTGGTATGGTCAAACGTTATAAAAGTGTAACTATTGGCGGGAGTTTTGTTCCGCATTGTGGAGAGCGTTCCTATCAATCAGATACAATGAGTAAGATAACACGTTGATGAGTGAATGCCTGAAAGTTTGAACAATGCATTGCATAGAAATATGCAGACAAGTTGAAAGAGGTACAGTATGCCAACACTTGCGTTTCTATTGGATGTCGACAACACGTTGTTAGCCAATGATGATGTGAAGAAAGATTTTGACGAGCATCTTCAGGTAGAGTTGGGGCCGAAGCTCACGCAACGCTTCTGGGATATTTATGAGCAGGTTCGTCACGAGGAGAGCGTGGTTGACATTCCGCAGTCGCTCAAGCTGTTGCGCGAGGATGTGCTGTTGTAATAATTGGACGAGCAGACATATCTACACG